>DATAFT010000195.1:0-4633 GCA_036257295.1 Thermoanaerobaculia bacterium | reverse complement strand
ACCCTCCGGGAGCGGCGGAGGACTGAACGCTCTGGTTCTGGAACTCGGCCGCTGGGACGGTGAGGAGAACCGCCAGATTGCGGCGGGCAAGAGCATCGTCGGGCGTGAACCGCAGCAGCTCCTTCTGCGCGGCCAGCGCGGCGTGAAGATCGCCGGTCAAGGCCGCCAGGTTCGCGATGTAGAGGAACACCCGAGGCGAGCGGGCGTCGCCGTTCAGCGCGGCGGCGTCCGAGAGGAGCGATCGGGCTCGATCGCGATCGCCACGATCGATGGCCTGGAGCGCGAGGTCGCACAGCGCTTCGACCTTCGCTCTCGCCTCGAGATCCGGCGCGCCGGGCGGAGGCGCCGCGCGCCAGCGCGCCGCCACCTCGTCGACGAACGCGGCGACCCGATCGCGCGCCGGCGGTCCGAGGTCGTTCCACAGCGCGTCGTCGCGCCGGTCGCGCTCGAACCAGGTGACGGTGATCGGACCGTCCGCGAACGTGGTGAAACCGATCGGCTCGGTGGAGAAGCGTGCTTCGAGCCCGAGGTCGGGGGAGACGATGAGCCCCGATGGATGGCGGCCGAACGGAAAACCCGGATAGCGCGCGGCGGGCCACGAGATCGAGTGTTCGAGCGCGGGCAGAGTCGCCGTTTTCAACCGATAGAAGAAGCGGAAGCCGGGCAGCTCGAGCAGCTCCCGGTCGCCCAGATAGAACGGCTCGCGCGCTCCAGCGGTGTTGTAGAACAGGATGACGCGCGGGTGGCGGCGCAGGACGTACTCACCCCAGCCGCGTCGATGCCCCGCCCACCCAGTCGATGAGATGTAGATCGGCCGCCGCGCGATTTCCGCGTCGGCGAGCCCCAGCGTGTCGAGCGCGGGCCGCTCCGACATGTAGGGCAGGCTGCCGGCCGTATTGGTCGCCAGCAGGTCGTCGGAGGCGAGACGCTGATTGAAGAAGGTGCCGACGGCGGCGCCGACTCGCGTCGTTCGATCGGCGACGAAGGCGACGTAGGGTTGGATGGTGGCGTGCGCCGCGATGACGTGGACGGCGAAGAGAGCGAGGGCCGCCGCAGTCAGGGCGCGACCGCGACCGCGCGCGCGTCGCGCTGCCGCGGCGGCCAGGCCCGCGAGCAGGGGGACCACCGGCATGAAGAAGCGGAAGAACGGCTGCGAGTCGCCGCCGAGGCCGATCGTGAGGAGGATGAGCGCCAGAGCGACGATCGCGATGATGGCGGTCGGCGATAGCAGGCGTCGCAGCCGGTCGCCACCGCGATCGAGGAAGAGCGGAACTGCCAGCGCGAGCAAGAGCACCGGGAACGCGAGCGCGAACTTGCCCGCGTACTGGAGTCCAGTCAGAAGCTGCTCGGTCCCGCCGGTGACCTTGGCGTAGTAGGTGTTCGGCCGCCAGTCGCCGTAGTAGGAGAAGCGCCACCAGAGATGCGCCGCCACCGTCGCCGACACGATGGCCGTGTTCACGACGTGTCGGCGCAGGAAGCGGAGATCGGGCCGCCGCAGCCGCCATTCCCGTAGCGCGAGCGCCACCGTCGCCACCGCGAACAGAGGCGCGGCTTCGGGGCGCGTGAGGTACGCCAGAGCGAACACGATCGCCGATCCGCGCATGGCGTTGGTCTCGACCTCACGCAGCCCGAGCACCAGGCCCCACACCAGCAAACCGCCGAACACCATCGATTCGAGCGTGCCGAACGCCCAGTAGGCGAAAGCGGGTACCGGGAGGAGAAGCAGCGGCGACAGCAGCGGGTCGAAGGAGGGAGTCGAGAAGGGGGTAGAACCGTCGGTCGCGCGCTGGTCGAGGTCGCGCAGCGCCGCGCGCTCCAGCCGAGTGGCCCCCATCACCGCGGCGGCGGCCGCCAGCAGCGAGAGTCCCTTCCACGCCGCGATCGGCGCGATCCCGAGCTTGAGGCAGAGCGCTGCGAACAGCACGAACCCGAGACTGGTGTAGCCCTCGACGCGCTCGCCGACGTTGAAGACCAGGCCGTGACCCTCGACCAGGCTGCGCGAGTAGCGCAGGGCAATGTAGGCGTCGTCCACCACCTGGGCGCCATGACGCCAAGCGTCGAAGAGGAAGATGGCGACGGCGAAGGCGAGGAGGAGGGCGTAGCCGCGGCGCGAGAGCATCAGGCGCCGCGATTGTGCCACGGCGCCCAGGCTGGTTCGGAGCGCCGCGCCGCTCAGAGGCGCTGGAGGTAGGCCTCGATCTCCGGTGCGGTGCACCGCGAGCAGTTGACGAGGGGATCGGGTCCGTTCGGTTGCAGGTGGGGGCTTTTGGGGGGTAGCGTAGGGGCCCTCTTTTTCAGACCGGAGGACACTCATGCCGCTCGCGCTCGACTCCTTTCCGATGCATCTCTTCCGCGCCTCGCAGGAGCGCGGCTGGGTCGCCTCCGCCATCGACTTCTCGAACGAGCGCGGGCACTGGGCGAGCCTCGCCGACGACGAGCGCGAGCTCTTCTCGCGGCTGATCGCTGGCTTCCGCGTCGGTGAGCGCGGCGTCACCCACGAGCTGGCGCCGCTGCAGCAGGTGCTGCGTGAGGAGAAGCGGCTGGACGAGGAGCTCTACGTCGCGGCGCAGATGTTCGAGGAGGCGCGCCACGTCGAGTTCTTCGAGCGCTGGCTCGACGCGGCGCTGCCCGGGGTGTGGGGCAAGGAGATCCCGTACCCGGAGCTGACCGGTGACCTCTTCAGCACCCGCCTGCCCGAGATCATGCGCGCGCTCCTCACCGACGCCTCACCGCGGGCGCAGGTCCGAGCGGTGGTCACCTATCACTTCAACATCGAGGGGATCGGTGCCGAGTCGGCGTACCCGATCTACTACGAGGTCTTCAACAAGACCGGCCTCTTCCCGGCGATGCGAGAGGGCATCACCCTCATCCGTCGCGACGAGGCGCGTCACATCGCCTTCGGTACCTATCTCCTGAATCGTCTGATCAACGAGACGGAGGAGGCCGCCGACGCGTTCGAGGCCGAGCTCGCGGCGCTCGAGCCGTACGTCGACGCGGGCGCCAGCCAGACCTTCGCCCCCTTCGCCGGTAAACCGGCACCGTTCGGTTTGGATCAGGCGAAATTCAGCGCTCTCTATCGCGAGAACTTCGAGTTGATGAAGCGGGCGGTCTACGAGCGCCAGCTTCCGGCCGCCGTGTAGCGTCCTACTCGAACCTCGATCCTACGGCTGCGGAGAGCTCCTGCGCGATGCCGCGCAGGAAATAGGTCATCCGCTCGAAGACGTGGGTGACCTCGAACAGGGTTGCCTGCTCTTCGAGTGAAAGGCCCGCGCCCGACTCGAGCGTCGAGCGCCGGATGTCGCGCATGAGCGGGCCCTTGTCCTCGGTCATCGAGAGCAGCACCTCGATGTCGATCTCGCCGCGCGCGGTGGCGGCTTCGACCCCGGCGCGCAGAACGGTGTCGAACGCTTCGACGAAGGTGTCGCCGCGGCTGGCGAGCGCTGGTGAGGCCGAGAGAGCGCTCGACTGCGACAGGAACTCGACCAGCGAAGCCTCCAACTCGACCGACTCGCTGTGCATGCGCTGCAGCGAGAAGGCGCGGTCGCGCAGCGCGCCGGGCAGGTTCTTGCGCTCGAGATCGGCAATGAGCGTCTGCGCTTCGGCCGCCGCGCGCGCGAAGTCCTGACGCTGCGCGGAGAGCGAGCCGTCGAGCGCGTGCTTGCGCAGGAGCTCGACGTACTGGGGAAGGCGACCGAGCAGGGCGGCCTCCGCCGCGGTGATCTTCTCGAGCGTCTGGCCCGCGGTCTCGAGCCGTCCGTCCTCGATCGAGAGGATGCGGTCGGCGACGTCGAGGATCCGCGAGTCGTGGGTGACGAGGAGGACCGCGCACTGGTGGAGGCGCGCCAGATCGCGCAACAGATCCACCACTTCGCGGCCGGTGGTGGCGTCGAGCGAAGCGGTGGGCTCGTCGGCGAGGAGGATCGCGGGACGCCCGACCAGAGCGCGCGCGATCGCGACGCGTTGGCGCTGGCCGCCCGAGAGCTCGCGAGGGAGCGCGCCGGCGCGGTCGCCGAGTCCGACCGATGCGAGAGCCTGCTGCGCCCGCTCGCGGGCTTCCATCGGGTGGCACGAGAGCAACGCCGGCGCCAGTACCACGTTCTGGAGCGCGGTCAGCGAGCGCAGCAGGTTGTGGCTCTGGAAGACGAAGCCGATGCGGCGGCGCACGCCGACCGCCTCCTGCGCGCGCACGCCGCGCAGCTCGACGTCGAGGACGTGCAGGCTGCCGTCCTGAACGCCGCGTAGCGCGGCGATGAGCGCGAGCAGAGTGGTTTTGCCCGACCCCGACGGGCCGGTGAGGAGCACGATCTCACCGCGGTGGATGACCAGGTCGAGGTCGGCGAGTACGCGCCGGCGGTGGGCGCCTTCACCGAACCAGTGCGAGAGCCCGCGCGCGGTGATGACGGCCCCGTCGTCGACGAAGGTCGTCGCGAGCGCGTTCGCCGCCGTGGCCGCCACCGACATCAGAACACCTCGGCGGGATCGGCGGCGGCCAGCTTGCGCATCGCGAGCGCTCCAGCCACCGCGCACATCGCGATAGTGAGAGCGAGCACCGCGACGGCACGGCCGATGGTGAGGTCCGCCGGCAGCCGTGCCATCTCGCGGATGAGGTGATAGACGACCGCCGCCAGTCCGA
>DATAFT010000191.1:0-3094 GCA_036257295.1 Thermoanaerobaculia bacterium | reverse complement strand
GCTGAAGGTGTTGAAGCAGTGCGGGCACGAGGTGACGATCTTCTTGACGCCGTAGCCGTTCAAGGTCTCGACGTTGGTCTTCGCCAGCATCTCGAACAGGAACTCGTTGCCGATGCGGCGCGCGGGGTCGCCGGTGCAGCCTTCCTCACGGCCGAGGATCGCGAACTTGACGCCCCCTTCGGTGAGGAGCTGCGCCAGCGCGCGCGTCGACTTCTGGTTACGCTCGACCAATGCGCCGCCGCAGCCGACCCACAGCAGCACCTCCGCCTCGGCCGGGTCGGCCAGCTCGCCCATCACCTTGACGCCCAGCCCTTCCGTCCAGCTCACGCGGTTGTACGAGGTGCCGGGGAACGGATGGCTGCGCTGCTCGAGCGAGTTGACGACCGCCATCAGGTTTTCGGGGAACTCGGCCTGCTCCATCACGAGCCAGCGCCGCGCGTCGACGATCTTGGGCATCTGCTCGATGTAGACGGGACACGCCTCCATGCACGCGGCACAGGTGGTGCACTGCCAGAGCGCGGTCGCCGAGACCGCGCTGCCCTCGTCGATGATCGAGACCTTGGGAATCTCGGGTGGCGTCGCGCCGCCGCCCGGGCCGCCCGCCGACCCCGCCGGCGCCGCGCCCTGCCCATTCCCGGACTGCGCGGCAGCCGCCGCAGCCGTCGCCGCCGCGGCGGCCAGCAGCGCGTTCTCGCTCTTGTGCATCAGGTTGCGCAGGTCGAGGATGATGTCGCGCGGCGACAGCTCCTTCCCCACCGTGTTGGCCGGACACACCGCCGTGCAGCGTCCGCACTCGGTGCAGGCGTCGAGATCGAGCAGGTCTTTCCAGGTGAGGTCCGAGAGCGCGTTGACGCCGAAGCTGGTGGCGGTGTCGAAGTCGATGCGCTTGAGGCTCGCGCCGTAGCCGTCGAGGTTCGCGGTGTAGATGTTCAGCGGCGCCGTCACCACGTGCGCCATCTTGGTGTACGGCGCCCAGGCCAGGAACGCGAACACCAGCACCAGGTGGAACCACCACAGGCCGAGGTGAGCGGTCTGCATCGCCTCGACCGAGAGCAGCGCCTTCGATCCCTTCGCGATCAGGAACCCGACCGGCGACCAGTGACCCCACGGATCGTCGGTCACCGCGATGCGCCAGCCTTCGATCAGGAAACCGGTCAGCCCGATGATGAAGATCGCGACCAGGATCAGCGTCGCTTCCTCGGTGTAAACCAGCGGGCGCGGCCGCTTCACCCACCGGCGCCACCCCGCGAGCCCGATCGCGATCAGGACCATCGCGCCGAAGATGTCGACCACGAACGACTGGAAGTAGAGGTAGAACGCGCCCTGCATGATGCGCAGCTTGAAGTCCTCGTGCACCATCACCACGATGGTGGCGATGGTGAGGATCACGAAGCCGGTGTAGAGCATCAGGTGGAAGGCACCGGCGTACGTCTGCCGCGCGGTGCGCCGCTGCGCCAGCGCGTGCTTGACGACCAGGCCCACACGCTCGCCGACGCGGTCGAAGCGCGCCAGCGGCTTGCCGGCGCGCCAGAGCCGGATCTTGCGGTACAGGCCGTAGCCGGCGATGAGGGTGGTCGGAACCAGCAACGCGTACATCACCCAGATGTGGGTGATGTTCCAGAAGACTTCGCGCGTCGCTCCGGCCGTGTTCATTTCCGCAGCTCGGCCAGCTTCTCGGTGAGGATCGGCACGACTTTTCGGTAGTCCTCGACGATACCAAAGCTGCAGTGCTTGAAGATCGGCGCTTCGGGGTCGGTGTTGACCGCGGCGATGACCTTGGAGTCGCCCATGCCGAGCAGGTGCTGGCTCGCGCCGGAGATCGCGATCGCGAGATAGAGCTCGGGCGCCACCTTCTTGCCGGTCTGCCCCACCTGCCACGACGGCGGCACCCAGCCGGCGTCGCACGCGGCGCGCGACGCGCCGGTCTGCGCGCCGATGGTGGCCGCCAGCTTCTTGAGGTCTTCGAACGGCTCGGGACCACCCAGGCCACGGCCGCCGGAGACGATGAGCTGCGCGTCCTCGAGTCGAACGCCGGCCTGCGCTTCCTTCTTGCGCTCGACGATGCGCAGGCGCGGCGCTTGAACCGCGACCTTCGCCTGCTCGACCGCCCCCTGCGCGCCCGTCGGTTCACCCGGCGCGAGCGCGCGCGCCCGCACCCACACCACCGCCGGCGCGCGCTTCAGCTGGTAGACCGCGAGCGCCTTGCCGCCGTAGGCCGAGCGCGTCGCCTTGACGCCGTCGCCCTCGAGCGCGACCGCGATCGCGTCGGCCAGCGAGCTGCCGCCGAGACGGTGCGCGAGGCGCGGCACCAGCTCCTGGCTGTAGGTGTCGTTGCCGAGCAGGACCGCGCGCGCCGCGAGCGGCTTCAGGATCTGCTCCAACGCGTCGAGCGCCGCGTCGGGCTGATACGAAGCGACCTCCCCGTCGCTCGCTACCACCACTCGATCGACCAGCCCAGCGAGGGCATCGGTCATGCCCGCGGCCGGCTGTCCGATCACGACACCCACCAGCGTGCCGCCACCCTCGCGCTTCAGCTTCTGCGCCGCGCCGGCGACGCCCAGCGCCGCCCGGTCCATGCCGTACTCACCGAAGAAAACTGCTGCGACATTGCTCACGAAACACCCTCCAGATCAACCATCAGCCGACGGCATTCACGACTTCGGCGACCTTGCGCGCGAAGGCGGCAACCTTGTCCTCGAGCGAGTCGCCCTCGACGAACTCGCACTTCACGTCCTTCTTCGGCACGTAGAGCTCGACCACCTCGTAGAACGAGCGGGCCTCGCCGATGGCCGCGGCGTCGAGCCCGAGGTCGGCGACGCTCCACTTCTGGAGCGGCTTGCGGTACGACATCATCACGTCGCGCGTCTTGGGGATGCGCGGCACGTTGGACTCGCTGTTGGTGATGGTCAGCAGCACCGGCGGCGCGCACTCCGCCATCTCGTACCCGACATCCGTCTGACGCCGCAGCTTGAGACCGCTTCCCGCCGGCTCGATGCGATCGACCAGCGACAGGTACGGCAGCCCCAGCTCGGCGGCGAGCAAGCCGCCGGTCTGGCCCACGCCCCAGTCGCCCGACTCGCGGCCGACCAGGATC
>DATAFT010000138.1:0-7712 GCA_036257295.1 Thermoanaerobaculia bacterium | reverse complement strand
CTGAACACTGCGCTCGCGACCGCGCAATCAGGCGTTTCGTTCGAGGACGCTCATGAAGACCGCGACTTCTGGGGCCGTCTCACCGAATCGGCGGTCGGCGCGCATCTCGTCAACGCCGCAGTCAGCAGTGCGTTCGATGTCTTCTACTGGCGCGAGCGCAACCGCCAGGTGGACTTCGTCGTACGAGCGGGCCGGACGCTGGTCGCGATCGAAGTGAAGAGTGGACGCCGTCAGGACGCGCGCTCGGGAATGGACGCCTTCGCCGAGGCGTTCCGGCCCACTCGCTCCCTCCTCGTGGGTCGCGATGGAATCGCGCTGAGCGAGTTTCTCACAATGCCGGTCGAGCAATGGCTCCGCCCGAAGTCATAGACGCTACTCGTAACGCAACGCCTCGATCGGATCGAGACTCGCGGCCTTCCCCGCGGGATAGATCCCGAACACCACGCCGACCAGCGCGCAGAAGCCGAACGCGATCCCCACCGCCCACAGCGGCACGTGCGCCGTCGGAAAATCGCCCGGGAGGAGATTCGACACCAGCAGACCGGCGCCGTAGCCGAGCGCGATGCCGACCAGACCGCCGAGCGACGACAGCGCCACCGCCTCGATCAGGAACTGGATCAGGATGTCCTGGCGGCGCGCGCCGACCGCCTTGCGCAGGCCGATCTCGCGCGTGCGCTCGGTCACCGACACCAGCATGATGTTCATGATGCCGATGCCGCCGACCAGCAGCGCGATGCCGACGATCGAGCCCACCATCGCGGTGATGCCGCCGAGCACGCGCGAGTAGACCTTTCGCATCTCGTCCTGCACCACGACGCGAAAGTCGTCCTGATCGTCCTTGCCGATGTGGTGGCGCTGGCGCAGCACTCGCTCGATCCCATCGCGCACCGGGACCACCATGTCCTGGCTCTTGGCCAGGAGCTGGAGCTGCACACGGTCGCCTACCTCACGGCCGAAGATCGTGAGAGCGCTCGCATACGGGATGAGCACGGCGTCGTCGAAGTCGCGCCCCAGGCTCTCGCCCTTGGACTCCATCACTCCGATGACGGTCATCGCCGTCTTGCCGACGTAGATCTCCTGCCCGATCGGCTGCGGCATCCGCAGCTCCTCGAGGATGTCCTGTCCCACCACCACCACCTTGCTGCGGCGATCGAGGTCGATATGGGTGAAGAAGCGCCCGCGCTCGACGCCCGAGTTGTTGACCGCCGGCCACTCGGCGTCGACGCCCAACACCATGGTGCGATGCTGGCGATCGCGGAACTTGACCTCTTCGTTGGCGAAGATGAGCGGCGAGATGCGCTCGACGCCGCGCACCAGTCGCTGGATCTCCTGACCGTCCTCCCAGGTGAGGCGCACCGGACGCGTCGCGAGCCCGGGGATCGAGAACGACTGGCGCGGGAAGACCTGGATGTAGGTGGTGCCGAGGTCGTCGAGCTGATCGGACACCATCGCCTGGAAGCCCTGGACGATCGACACCACTGCGATCACCGCGGCCACACCGATCACGATGCCGAGCGTCGTGAGCACGGAGCGCATGGCGTTGGTCCAGATGGCGCCGAGCGCGATACGTAGGTTCTCGAGAAGCATGTTCGGTTCGACAGAGCCTCTTACGATTCTGTGGATCGGTCGGGCGACGCCTGCCGTTCGTCGGAAAGCACCTTGCCGTCGCGCATCACTACCCTCCGCCGCGCGTGCGCCGCGATGTCGGCCTCGTGCGTGACCATGATCACGGTGTCGCCGGCGCGCGAGATCTCGTCGAAGAGCCTCATGATCTCTTCCGACGTGGTCGAGTCGAGATTACCGGTGGGCTCGTCGGCCAGCAGGATCGACGGCCGGTTGACCAGCGCCCGCGCGATCGCCACGCGCTGGCGCTGGCCGCCCGAGAGCTCGTTGGGGTGATGGCCCATCCGCTCCTTGAGCCCCACCCGCTCGAGCGCCTCGGCGGCGCGCCGCCGGCACTCGGCGCGCGGCACCCGCGCGTAGATCATCGGCAGCTCGACGTTCTGCAGCGCGGTGGTGCGCGGCAGCAGATGGAAGGTCTGGAACACGAAGCCGATCTCGCGGTTGCGGATGCGCGCGAGCTCGTCCTGCGAGGCGTGCTCGATCGGCTGCTCGTTGAGGCGATAGGTCCCCGCGCTGGGAGTGTCGAGACAACCGATCAGGTTCATCAACGTCGACTTGCCGCTCCCCGAAGCGCCCATGATGGCGAGGTACTCGCCCTTGTCGATGTCGAGGTCGACGCCGGCCAGGGCACGGATGGTCTCCGTACCCATCTGGTAGGACTTGGCGAAGCCGCGGAGCTCGATCAGGGGACGACGTGGCGATCGGAGCGAATGGTAGACACCATTCGCGGAGATCGCGTCGGCGCCGAGGACGGCGCGGGGCTCGCTCATCAGTCGAACGGACCGAAGCCCTCGCGCTCGGGCTCCTCTTCCTCGCCCTCGCCGGTCGTGATCCGCACGTGGTCGCTGGGTTTCAGGTTTTCGAGCACCCGGTGCGGCCCGGTGATCACCTGCTCGCCCTCGGCGACTCCGCTCGCGATCTCGACGTGGGTGACGTCGGAGATGCCGACTTCGACCGGCCGCTGGTCGACGGTGCCGTCATCCTTCGCGATCAGCACCACCTGGATCTCGTCGGCGCCTTCGGCCGCGTCGACGGGCGGCCGGAAGACCACCGACTCGATCGGCACCACCAACGCGCTGTCGTGGCCGGCGACCTCGATCGACGCGCGCGCGGACATGCCGGAGAGGAGCCGCCCGTCGGGGTTGTCGAGCAGGATCTTGACCCGGAAGAAGGTCACGTCGGGCTGGGTGGTGAGGCTCACGCCGGCGTTGCCGATCTCGACCACCTTGCCGGTGTAGGCGCTGCCCGGCAGCGCGTCGACGTCGACGGTGGCCGGCTGGCCGAGCTGGACCTGCACGATGTCGGTCTCGTCCGCCAGCACTTCCACCAGGATCTCCGAGAGGTCGGCGATGATGCCGATCACCGACGCCTCGTTGTGCATGGTGCCGGAGATGACGACCTCGCCCTCCTCGGCGTTGAGCAGGATGACGCGGCCGGTGATCGGCGCGTGGATCGTGGTCTTGCGCAGCTCGTCGACGGCCTTCTCGAGGTCGGCGCGCGCTTGGCTGACCTGCTCCTTCGACTGGTCGACGCGCAGGCGCGCCGAGCTTTCCGCCAGCTCCGCCGCCTCGAGCCTCTCGTCCGGCACCACCTGCTCTTCACGGAGTCGTTGCGTGCGGCGCAGCTTGAGGCCGGCGTCGGCGAGGTCGATCTCGGCCTGGCGCACCGAGGTCTCGGCCATCGCGAGCTGTGCCTTGGCGCGGTCGTGCGCCGCGACGAAGGTCTCCTTCTCGAGCTCGACGAACGGCTGGCCGGCCACCACCTGCTCGCCCTCGCGCGCGTGGAGCTTCTCGATGCGCGCCACCACGTGCGCCGAGACGTTGACCTTGACGCGCGGATCGATCTGCCCGGTCGCCTTGACCACGTGCGTGATGGGGCGGCGCTCGACCTTCTCCGCTCGCACTGCGACGCCGCGGCTCTCGCCGTTGCGACGCACCACGCTCGCCGCGACGATGCCGCCGAGCGCGGCCAGGACCGCGATGGTGATGAGGGCGCGCTTCATCAACCCGTCGCCGATGCCATCCCAACGCGGGCGAGGATCCACAGCCCCCACATCGCCACCACCGAGATGGTGACCGAGAGGCCGGGCAGCTTCGTCGTCCTCACGTAGCCGATCCCGAGCAGCACGATCGACCACAGGCTGAAGAAGTCGAGACTCTGGAGGAACGCGCGCATCGCGGGCGAGGCATCCTCGCCCGCCAGGAAGCCGAGGTTCGAAGCCAGCATGCCGCCCGTCATCAGCTCCTCGTTCGACAGCGAGCCGCGGGAGAGCAGCAGGGGAATGGAGAGCAGCGCCGCCACCGCCAGCGGCAGGAACGAATGGGTGGTGACGGCGAGGCTCTGCTCGTAGCGCTGCTCGCTACCCGTCACGCGAAAGACGAGGTAGAACACGAAAGCCACCACCGTGACGGCAATCGGCTGGAAGACGATCACCGGACCCAGGAACATCACCCAACGCATGCGATCGGTGACGTCGATGATGGTCTCGAGCCTGGCGGCATCGACGTTCTGGCCCGAGCTCGCGATGCGCTCGCGGATCAGCTCGGCGACGTCGATCGAGGGGATCCAGATCGCGGCCGAAACCGCCGACAGGACGACGATGACGAGCAGCGCCAGCCCCCAGGTCGGTCGCGCCGCGATCGACTCGAACGTATCGCGCGGCTTCCACAGCACGCTGAAGATGCGCGCGAGGCTGTTCGGCTTGACGCCGGCGCCGGTGGTGGGCGGCGCTGGCGGATGCGTCGTATCCTCCAAGTCTTCCTCGCTCGAATCCCGCGCATCGTACTCTGTACCCCTGCGGGCGCGCTGTGTGTCCGATCGTGGTCGTTGGGTCTGTTAGCCTGCCTCCTTTCGCGGGAGGAAGGACATGGAGAGGCTCGCCACCGGCTACACGCTGATCGAGGGACCGGTCTGGGATCCGGCTCGCGGCCTCCTCTTCAGCGACGTCCATGACGGTGGCGTCTTCTGCCTGGCGGCCTCCGGCGCGGTGACACCGGTGATCGAGCACCGCCGGGGGATCGGCGGCATCGCGCTCCACCAGCGCGGCGGGCTGGTGGTCGGCGGCCGCAACATCGCCTACAAGGGTCCGGCGGCCGCGGGCACCGTGGTGCTGCTCGACTCCGAGAGCGCCGGCGGCGGCGCCGGCTTCAACGACCTCACCACCGACGAAGCCGGGCGCATCTACGTCGGATCGCTGGGCATGAGCCCGTTCGACGCGGGAGCCGAGCCCAAGCCAGGGGCGCTCCACGTCATCGACCTCGACGGCTCCGCGCGCACCCTGTGGAGCGGCGTCAAGCTCACCAACGGTCTCGGCTTCTCGCCCGACGGCAAGAGGCTCTACCACTCCGACTCGCGCGCGAACATCGTCGGCGTCTACGACGTTCGGGCCGACGGCAGTGTTGGCGAGCGGCGCGTGTTCGCGCGCGTCGAGCCTGGCGTTCCCGATGGCCTCGCGGTGGCGGAGGACGGCTCGGTGTGGGTAGCGTCGGCGGGCGGCGGGGCGGTTCGCGTGTTCGACGCCGATGGCAGCGAGCGGGCGCCGATCCCGGTGCCGCAGCCGGGCGTGACGAGTCTCTGCTTCGGCGGCGACGACCTGCGCGATCTCTACGTCGTCACCGGCACGGTGGGCGGACCCAGCGATCACACCGGCAGTGTCTACCGCATGGACGTCGACGTTCCCGGTCTGCCGGTGCCTCTCGCGCGGGTGCGTCTCGGCGCCTGATCAACCTTCCTGACTGGGCTGCATTCGATAGCACCACGCCTCGCCGTCGAGCACCACCTCGCCGTCCTGCCGGCGGATGTTGATCGCGAGCCGCGACACCGGCTTGGTCGCGTGCACCTCGAGCACGGTGGCCTCGGCGGTGATGGTGTCTCCGATGTAGACCGGCGCGGTGAACCTCCAGTTCTGGCTCAAGAAGACCGTCCCCGGCCCGGGCATGTCCATGGCCACCAACGCGTGCAGCAAGCCGGTGGTGAGGCCGCCCTGCGCCACCAGACGGCCGAAGCGGGTCTTCGCACAGAACGATTCGTCGAAGTGGAGCGGGTTGTAGTCACCGGTCAAGGCCGCGTACGTCTTGACGCAGTCGGCGGTGACGTCCATCGAGCGCTGTGCCTTCTGTCCGATCTCGAGAGTCATGGTGCTTTCCTCGTGAGCTCTTGCGTGTCGTGCGTTCGTGTTCGTACCGAGATCACGCGGCCTTCGCCGCCGCGTCGTTGCGGGCGACCGTCCCTTGCACCGGATGAAACCCGGTGCACACCACGTCGATGCGGGTGATGCGCCCCTCCTTCACCCGGCAGAAGCCGACCTGCTCCACCAGGTGCCAGTGCTCCGGCGCGAACTCGGGCCGCACCAGGAAGCGGTAGCGCACGTAATCGCGGCCCGCCATGGTGTGGTGCTCGGCTTCGATCATCTGGCAGTCGTCGACGTCGTACCAGTGCTGGTAGATCGCGACCACACCGATCGCGGTGTTCTCCTCGTGGATCCGCTTCGGCAGCAGCGCGCGCATCCAGACATCGGCCGCGAGCTGCTGCTCGAGTGACGCCCAGTCACGGCGACGCAGCGCGTCGAGGAACGCCACCGCGGGATGGTCCGCGGGCGCCGTGGTCTCGATCAACGCCGCCGCCCGCTCGCGCCGGCCGCCGATCATGATCTGGGTGCGGATCAGGGGAGCGACGCCGATCAGCGTGCGCTCACCTTCGTCCGACTTCGCCTCGCTCGGCGCGTCCAGCTTCGACAGCAGCTCGACCTCGTCGCCCATCGACTTGGCCATCTCGATCAGCAGGTCGCGCACGGTCTCGGACGTCCAGTCGTAGCGCGCCACCGCGTCGCTCGCGCGGTGCATGCGCAGCGAGAGGCGATCGCGAGTCTCGTGGTAGCGCTCGAGCGCGGCGGTCTCGCGATTGCCGCCGGCGTCGCCGGTCATCGCCTCGTCGATCGCGATCGCGAGCAGCTCGGCGTCGCGCAGCGCGTCGGTGATGCCGTGCGCGGAGATCGGGTCCTTGAAGTGGCTGGCGTCACCCACCAGCGCCCAGCCCGGACCCCACGGCTGGCGCAGGTACGAGACCTCGCCGGCGAAACCGTGGAGACGTCCGACCAGTCGCGCCGCTTTCACCACGTCCACCGCTTCGGGAGCGCAGGTGGCGAGCATGCGGGCGAACCCCAGGTCGGGATCGCCGCGCAGCTCGCCGAGCCAGCGCGCGCTCGGCGCGCCCGCCCACACGCAGACCTGCCCGTCGTTGGTCGGGATGAAGCCGCCGCTCGCGCCCGTGCGATACGAGAACTCGAACTCGGTGGGCAGGCCCGCGCCCTCGAAGTAGCCGTAGACCACCGCGCTCGACCCGGTGCCGCGATGGAGCACCGGTGCGCCGGTGCCGAGCGCGACCACCGAGCGGATGCCGTCGGCGCCGACGGTGTAGCGCGCCGTGGCCTCGAAGCTACCCGACGCGTCGCGCGCGGCGATGCCGGCGACTCGCCCCTGCGAGTCGACCGCCAGTCCGTCGACGGTCACGCCGAAGCGGACCTCGACGCCCGCCGCCTCGGCCGCCTCGACCAGGATGGTGTCGAGCACGGTGCGCCGGGGCGCGTAGAGCGCGTCGACGCCGGCCTTGGGCTTGATCTCGATCGCGTCCACCACGTCGCCGTAGCGCATGATGTTCTGGTGAATCGCCGGCGTGCCGGCGGCGATCACCTGGTCGAGCAGGCCCCAACGCGAGAGCTGGAGGACGCCGGCCCTCATCAGGGCGTGCGTCGAGAGCGTGTCGCTCTGCGGGCGGCGGCGATCGACCAGTAGTACGCGGCGGCCGCGGCGCGCCAGCAGCATCGCGGTGGCGGCGCCGGCGACCCGGGCGCCCACGACGATGGCGTCGTAGTCGGCGGCGCCGGTACCGAGGCGGTTGGGCTGAGAGCTCAGGGTGGTCTGTTGGCGGGGGGTCATGTCCAGGCTCCTCTCGACCGGTTCTTAGGGATCGGAGGGCCCTGGTTACCGCGGCCGCGGGTGCGAGCTCGATCTCCAAGGCAGCCACCCCGCATCGCGGCAACGGGCAAGCTAGACTGGGCCTTTCCTCTCTGGCATCCTGAAAGGAGACCCGAT
>DATAFT010000302.1:0-8681 GCA_036257295.1 Thermoanaerobaculia bacterium | reverse complement strand
GGCGCCCAGGCCGGTGGGCGAGAAGCCGAACTCGACCGACAGCACGTCGTCGAGCACCTCTTCGGTCACCGCCAGGAACGCGCCGACCACGAGGAGGGGCACGGTGAGGCGCCAGGCGCCGGCGAGCGCGGCCGAGACCTGCTTGAAGTCGCGGAGAAAGCCTGACGCGCTGGGCGCCGCCATCACCCGCTCGGGTTCACGCAAGCCGAGGGCGACCAGCGCGGCGACGCCGAAGGCCGCTCCGGCACACGCGAACGGCAGCCGGTAGTCGAGCTGATAGAGAAACCCGCCGGCAAGGGACGCCAAGGCTGTTGCGATCAACTGCGTGGCGTTGATCCGACCGAAGAGGCGGACGTACTCGCGGTCACGGTCGTCTTCGTCGAGCGACTCCCAGAGCATCGCCTCGAAGGTCCCCGACTGGAGCGACTTGCCGAGCTGCAGCACGGCGAGCGACACCAGCAGCCCGGTGAGACCGCCCGCCGCCGCCAACAGCAGGTAGCCGGCCAGCTCGAGTGCGAAGGCGCCGACCAGACAGGGCTTGCGTCCCCACCGATCCGCCGCGATGCCGGTGGGCACTTCCATCGCGAAGGAGGTGACGATGGTCACCGTCTCGGTGAGCCCGATGCCGGCGTAGTCGGTGAGTCGGAGGTAGAAGAGGACCCAGATGCCGAGCCCGAACCGCAGGCCCGACAGCAAGGCGGCGAGGTGGAGGAGCCTTAGGTTCGACACGCGCAAATCTGTGCGTGGTTCTTACCACGCCAGATTTGCTGATGATTCTGGCGCCGCGGACGGCGCAGCCGCTCGCCGCGCGGAGGATCAGAGCGCGAAGCGCTCGATCGACGCCTTCGACATCAGTCCGTCCACGGTCTGACGCAGCCGCTCCTGCGCCTCCTGGCTCTGCAGCAGGGTGAGGATGCGGTCCTTCACCTCGTCGAATTCGGCGACCCGCG
Source organism: Thermoanaerobaculia bacterium (assembly GCA_036257295.1). Classification (GTDB taxonomy): domain Bacteria; phylum Acidobacteriota; class Thermoanaerobaculia; order Multivoradales; family Multivoraceae; genus DATAFT01. The sequence goes on along the minus strand of DATAFT010000302.1, from coordinate 7,731 downwards.
ACGCCTGTCGATCGACGCCTTGGATGATGTGGAAGCCGGCCTGCGATTCGATGATGTCCGAGACGGCGCCCTTGTCGAGGGAGAAGGCGGCCTGCTGGAACGAGACCAGCTTGATCTCTTCGCGCGACAGCCAGGGCAGATCGCCGCCCTGCTTGGTCCTCTCGTCGTCGGAGTACTCGCGGGCGAGCGCGGCGAAGTCGCCGCCTGCCTTGGCCTTGGCGAGCACGTCCTCGGCGCGGCGGCGCGCCAGGGTCCGCTGCTCCTCGGTGGCGTCGCGCGGCACCTCGATCAGGATGTGCCGCACCTTGACCCGTTCCGGCTGTCGCATCCGCTCGAGGTTCTGGTCGTAGAACTTGCGCAGCGTCTCGTCCGAGATCTTGATCTCGGGCAGGATCACCTTTTCGATGTAGTTGAAGCGCGAGATGTCCTGAGCGAGCTGATCGCGCGCCTGCGCCACGGTCATACCCGCGGCGGCGAGGTTCTTGGTGAAGGCCTCGTCGCTCTCGGAGCGCGAGCGCATCTCCGTCATCCGTTCGTCGATCTGCTCCGGGCTGGCGGCGATGCCGCGGCTCTCCGCTTCCGAGAGGAGCAGGATCGCCGCGATCCGTTGATCGAGCGCGGTGCGGAAGAACGTCTGGCTGAGCTCGGGTGCACCGCCCATCTGACGCAGCTGCCGGTAGGCGCCCTGGGCTTCCTTGATGACGTCGTCGCGGGTGACCTCTTTGCCGTTGACCTTGGCGACGACGGCGGGCAGCGTTTTCGGATCGAAGGCCGGCGCCGCGGGCGCGGCCGGGTTGGCTGGCGCGGGCGGCGGCGGCGGCTGCAGCGGGTTCCGGGCCAGCGCCGGAAAGACGCCGGCGAGGAGGGCGATGGCGACTGCGGCGAGACGAACGGACATCATTGGAAGCCTAGCAGGTGGGGGGACCGAGTCAGGCCAGGCGGCCGAGCAATAGCTCGGCGTTGAACCCCGGGCCGAACGCGGCCATCAGCGAGAGCCCGGGGCGGCCGCGCCCGGCCAGCGCCTTCTCCAACACGAACAGCACGCTCGCCGACGAGAGGTTGCCCACTTCGCGCAGCGTCTCGCGCGACAGCGCCAGGTCCTCGTCGGCGAGCCCGAACAGATCGTGGACGGTGTCGAGGATCTTGCGCCCGCCCGGGTGGAAGAGGAAGTTGCGCAGGTCGCCGCGCCCGACGCGGTTCTTCTCGAGGAAGGAATCCACGGCGGCGGGCAACTCGCGTTCGAGGAGCTCCGGCACGCGCTTGTCGAGAACGATCGAGAATCCCTGGTCGGTGACGTGAAAGCCCATCATCTCCGGGGTGTCGTGGAAGAAGTGGGTGCGGGCATCCAGGATCTCGAAGCGGCCGCGATCGCTCCGCATCAATGCCGCGGCGCCGCCGTCGCCGAACAGCGCCGCCGACACCAGGTTCGCCACCGAGAGGTCGCTCGAGAGGTAGGTCATCGACGGGACCTCGACCGCGACGATGGCCACCTTGTGATCGGGATAGCCGCGCAGGTGATCGTGCGCGCGTGACAGCGACATCGCCCCCGCCGCGCAGCCGAGCTCGGTGAAGGGAAGTCGGCGCACGTCGGAGCGCAGACGGAAGTGATTGATCAGGTCGGTGTCGAGCGCCGGGATCATGAAACCGGTGCACGAGGTGGTGATGAGGACGTCGATCTCCTCGGGCCGCGTCGAGGTCTGCTCCAGCAGATCGCCGAGGAGCTTGACGCCGAGGTTGCGGCACTCCTCGATGTAGACGTCGTTGCGCCACTCGAGCGACCGATGGTCGAGCAGGACGTCGACGTCGCGGACCAACCGCCGCGATTCGACGCCGGCGTTGTCGAACAGTGCGAGCGCCTGGTCGAGGAACGCCACCTTGCCGTGCAGCTGGCCGCGTGCGAGCTCGCGCGCCTGATCGCGCGAGAGCTCGTGCGGCGGCAGCGCTGTGGTGACGCAGTCGACGTAGCTCAGGGCCGGCTCCAGCGGAACGCGGTCGTTCGTTGCGGCTCGCGAATCTCGAATCGGGCCTGGTCGAGGCGGCGCGCGAGGGCGAGGAGGATCGAGAGGCCTGGCTCGAGCACGGGCGCGTAGCGCGGGCTCGAAGGGTGGGTGAAGGGTCCGCCCACGACTTCGTCGGACGCCACGCTCCCCAGCTCGCCTTCCTCCTCGAACAGTAGCGCAACGGCTCCCTCGACGAAGGACGTGATGCCGCTCTGGTGAATGCCTCGGGTGCGGTGCTCGGCGCGATTCGCCGCCGACGCGAACACCGCCAACACGGGGCGGTCGCGCGTCGCCAGCGCCATGTTGGGGAGGAGATCCACGAACGCGGCGGCCGAGTCGGTGGTGCTGCAACAGGGGCCGCGCAGCCCGAGCTCGAGGCTGAGCGTCGCCGCCACCTGGTTCTGGAGCGCGAGCAGAACGGTGAATGGATGAATGCGTCGGGAGCGCTCACGGCCGAAGCCTGCGCTCACCAGCGGACCGTTCGCCGACTCGCGCCCGGCCTGGAAGAGGTGGAGCGCCGAGCCGGGCGGGCCGGCGAACGTGAAGACCGCGGCGTCCGCGAGGTCGGCGCCCAGGGCGGTGACGGCTTCGACGGCGTAGCTCGCACCCGGCGCCGTGGCGCGATGTGGCGCTCGCATCTCGACGCAGCGAGTGCCGGGAGCGGCGGCGAGCTCGTCCGGCACGTCGCCGGCGAGGACGGCGCGGCAGGCGGCGAGATGGAGGGTCGCGACCGCGGTCGCTGTCGACGCTGTGCTCACCACGGCTTCTCGCTCGCGAGCAGTAGCGCCGAGTTGTGGCCACCGAACGCGAACGCCACCGACAGCGCGAAGCCGTCTTCGATCGCGCGCGGCACCAGTGGCACGTAGTCGAGGTCGCACTCGGGATCGGGCTCTTCGAGGTTGAGTGTCGGCGGGGCGATCCGCGCGCGCAAGCCTTCGAGCGTGACCAGTGCCTCGATCATCGAGGAGGTGCCCAGGCAGTGCCCCGTCATCGACTTGATCGAGCTGGTCGGGATGCGGTACGCGTCGCCGCCGAAGACCCGCTTGTAGAGGCGCGTCTCGCAGGGATCGCCGATCGGCGTGCCGGTGCCGTGCGCGGAGACGTAAGCGACCGAGCGGACCGGGCCGAGGGCGTCGAGACAGGCGGCGGCCATCGCGTCGAGGTCAGTCGGCATGGCGGTGAACGCTTCGGCATTCATCGAGCGGCCGTGCCCGCACACGAAACCGAGCGGCGATCCGGGGAGGCGGCTCGAGAGCCAGGCGGCCGCCGCGCCCTCGCCCATCACGAAGCCGCGGCGGCGTCGATCGAAGGGACGACTGGCCGTCACGTCGTCCTCGTCGCTGAGGGCGCGCAGGTTGCGAAAGAGAGTCAGTCCGACCGGGTCGATCATCGACGACGCGGCGACGACGATCACGTCATCGACGACGCCGAGCTCGAGCCATTCGCTGGCGACCGCCAGGGCATCGCTGCCCGACGCGCAGGCGCTGTCCACCCGCACGCGGGGTCCGGTGACACCGAGCCTCGAGGCCAGGTACTCGAGCGGAAAATCGGCGCAGAAGGCGAGGATGTCGCTCATGCGCTCGGGATGAAGGTGATGGACCAGTGTGTGCTCGAGATAGGCGGGCTCGGCGTGCAGGCAGGACAGCGCGAGCACCAAGCCGTAGCGGGGACCATGCTCGCGCTCGAGTCGACCGGCTGCCTCCAAGGCGAGCAGCAGCGCGCGAGGTGCGATCGGGTAGGGAAAGTCCGCCGGAGCTTCGACGGCCGTCGTGACGGGAGCTCCGATGCCTGGGTTGTGCTCCGGCGGGAGCCGGGTGACGGCGGAGGTGCCCCGCAGCACGTCGCTCGCGTCGAGCCCGCCCGGCAGTACCAGCGAAGACGAGAGCACCGCTGCCGGCGGTCGCTTCCGCGCGCCGCCCGACACCGTGCCTCAGCGCTCCTGGAGCTCGCGCTCCCGGGCGTCGAGCCACGCATCGAGGAGCTCGTCGCCGGTGGGGGCGGTGACCGGCTGGCGCGACCGTTCCGAGACCAACGAGAAACCGTCGAGCACGACCGCTTCCCCGGTGGTGGCGCAGACTCTCGGCGCGTGGTCGTAGTAGTCCTTGATCACGCGCGCATAGGTGCGGATCGTGAAGTACTGCGGAATCTCGCTGGGGTGGAGCGTCGGCGGCAGCGCCACCGTTCGCAGCTCCGGCATGCGCCCGAGCAGGACTTCGCGGCCGAGCGCGGTGAGCGCGCCTTGCTCGAGAATGCGTCCGTTGCCGAGGCGGCGCTCCAGCTCCTCGATCGCGTTGCGTCCGCTGAACTGGAAACCGAAGAACTCCTCCAGCGCGAAGCTGGTCTCGATCATGTCCAGAGAGTCGAGTCCGAGGCCTTTCATCAACGGCGTGTCGAGCTCGAGCTTCACGCTCGGATCGACGATCTTGGCGAGCAGCTCTCGGATCTTCTCGGCGAGGACGTCGAGGGTGGGGACGGAGACTGCGATGTCGTTCACTCTGAAGACTCTACCGCAGCAAATCGCATGCCGCTCGCCGCGGTGGACCACTCGACCGCCAGTACCGTGCAGGGCAGGCCATTGGCGTCGAGGTAGTCGAGCCAGGCGACCTGCTCGGGTCGCAGGCGATCGCCGGGGCCCTTGACCTCGAGCAGCACGAAGCCGGGGGCGTCGGGCGTGACGACGAAGAGGTCGGGGAGGCCACGGCGATACCGCCCGAGGTCGCGGGTGAGCCGATCGAGGACGGTGGAGAGGTGGCGGCCGTCGAGGCGCGAGAGCGCGAGCTCGAGCCGGCTCCTGACCGCCGTCGCCCAGGGCACCAGGCGGTTGCGGATTCCGCACTTGGCGTCCCAGATCGCGAGCAGGCGCTCGGCCGGCCAGGCGGCCCCTTCGATCTCGGCCAGGCGCTGGTCGATCGCGCTCGCGCGACGCGCGCGAAACGCCGCCTCTTCGAGGTCGAGCGGGCCGTCCTGATAGGCGTGCTCGAAGGCGCCGGGAACGGGCGCGTAGATGACGTCCCAGAACGCGAGCCCATAGAGCGCCAGCCACAGCCAGTTCTCGGCGTGGAAGCCATGTTGCCCGCGGGCCGCGTAGTGCTCGAGCGCGAGCGACTCGACGGCGCGTTCGCCGTCGGCACAGAGCACCAGACGATGGGCGCGACGGTAGCGGCGGCGGGCCGGCGGCACCTGACCCAGGCTGCGTCGCAGGCGCTGCTCGAAACGGGCGGCGAACAGGCGCTCGCTCTCGTCGCGGGGCGATGCGGCGATCTCGCGGCACAACGCGATCGCCCGTCGCTCTCTGCACAACCTCGCGAGTAGGCGCGCGCAACGCTCGCGCGCTGGCGGGGCTTCGGCCGCGGCGTAGAGCTCGAGCGCCTGCTCGAGGGCTCCGGCGCGTTCGAGCAGGTGCGCGATCGCGAGCAGGATGCCGTCGGCCACCGCCCGCGAAGTGGGGTGCCAGGCCGGATCGCGACGCGCGACCGCGGCCGCGACCGTCCACGCCGCTCGACCGTCGCCGGCCTCGACGCAGGCGCTCGCTCGTTCCTGGAGCGAGCGGACCGCGAGAGCATCGTCGACGGCGGCGCGGTCGGGGAACCGGCGCAGGTCGCGCCGCAGCTCGTAGCTCTCGTACCGCCACACACCGATGTCGGCCAGCACCAGCTCGCTCAGGTCCTGGCGCAGGTTGCCGAAGAAGAGGAGGCGGTAGAGCGTCACCTCCTCGAGGCGGAGCGGCGCGAGCAGCGGAACACGCTCGAGGATCGCCGCGCGCAGTGCGTTGGGGTCGTGAGCGCCGGCGAGCGCCTCGATGAGACGGGCCTTCGGGCCGCGACCGCCGGCCACGCCGAGGTCCGCGGCGAGCGCTTCGATCTCGCACCGCAGCAGGTGCCGCAGCAACGCCGCGGGCTCGGCGGCAGGCGCGACGTCGACGAAGCGGGCGGCGGCCAGCTCCGTGATCGCGCTCGTTTTGTCCGGGATCTCCTCGTAGTCGAGATCGTCGCGCCGGAAGTAGGGTCCGACGCGGGACACCAGGCGGACGTAGAGACGGCGCGCGCCCACCGACAACGCGCGCAGGTCGGCGCCGAACGCCAGCTCCCGCGTGGTCAGGAGATCGGCGTAGCGCTCTGCGACGGTGGCGAGAATGCGCTCGAAGTTCTCGACGTAGTAGGTCAGAGGCCGCGCCCCATCAGATCGGCGAGCAGGCGGTTGAATCGCCCCGGATCGGGCAGCTCGGTTCCCTCCGAGAGGAGCGCGTAGCTGAGCAGCAGGTAGGCGTAGTCGTCCAGCCGCGCGTCGTGCTTGTCCTCGTCGTAGCGCGCCCGCAGCTTCTCGACCACCGGGTGCGACGGATTCACCTCGAGGACGCGCTTGCGGTGCGGGAGCGCGATGCCGGTCTCGGTCTGGCGCAGGATGCGCTCGAGCTGCGGTGACAGGTCGCCTTCGCTCGTCAACAGGCGCGCAGGGGACGACTTGAGCAGGCTCGACAGGCGGACCTCGCGCACCCAGGCATCGAGCTTCCCCTGCAGGCTGGCCAGCAGCTCGCGGTACTCGCCGTGCCGGCGCTCGAGCTCCTCGCGGGCCGTCTTGCGCTCCTCTTCGCTACCGAGCGAAGCTTCCGCCTCGGCCACCGAGCGTAGAGACTTGCCCTCGTGCTGATCGAGCGACTGCACCATGAACTCGTCGACCGGATCCAGCAGATAGAGCACTTCGTAGCCGCGCTCGGCGAACGCCTCGAGATGGGGCGACGCTTCGACCACCGAGCGGTTCTCGCCGGCCAGGTAGTAGATGTCGGTCTGTCCCTCCTTCATCCGCCCGACGTAGCCGGAGAGGTCGGTCAGTAGCGCAGGATCGTTCGAGGACGGGAAGAGGAGCAGCGGCACGATGCGGTCGCGATGCTCGGCGTCCGACGCGACGCCCTCCTTGAGCACCCGTCCGAACTCGGCCCAGAACTTCCGGTACTTGTCCTCGTCCTTCTGCTTCATCGCCTGCAGGTGATCGATCACCTTGCGCGTGATCCAGCGCCGCATCTGCACGATGCGCCCATCGTGTTGCAACAGCTCGCGCGACACGTTGAGCTGCAGGTCTGACGAATCGACGACGCCGCGCATGAAACGAAGCCAGCCCGGCAGCAGCGCCTCGAAACGGTCCATGATGAGCACGCGCCGGACGTAGAGCTGCAGCCCGATGCGCTGCTCGCGGTAGTACAGATCGAAGGGCGCCTTGGACGGAATGAAGAGCAGCGCCTGATACTCGGCGCTGCGTCCCTCCGCCTTCAGCGCGAGGCGATCGAGCGGCTCGCCCCAGTCGTGCGAGATGTGATGGTAGAGCTCGGCGAACTCCTCGTCCTTGACCTCCGACTCGGGCCGCGTCCACACCGGCTTCATCGAGTTGATGGTCTTGTCCTGGTTGCGGATGGGATAGGGAATGAAGTCGGAATGCCGCTTGACGATCCGCTCGAGCACCGCGGCGTCGGTGTAGTCCTCGATTCCGCTGTCGGAGTCGACCGGCTTCAGGTGCAGCGTGACGGTGGTGCCTCGAAAGAACCGGTTGTCGTCGGCGATCTCGAAGCTCTCGCCGCCGGTCGACTCCCAGCGAGTCGCCTTGGCCTCGCCCGCGCGGCGCGTCACCACCGTGACCCGGTCGGCGACCATGAAGGCGGAGTAGAAGCCGACGCCGAACTGGCCGATGAGCTGGGCGGCGCTCTCCCCTGACTGGCCGGCCTGCTCGAGGCGCGCCAGCA
>DATAFT010000060.1:0-2452 GCA_036257295.1 Thermoanaerobaculia bacterium | reverse complement strand
CTACGCTTATCTCCTGTTCCAGGCGATGGACGGCATGCAACCGGAAGAGGCCAAGGCGACCATTCGCGCCGCCGCCGGCGCGGGGTCCTTTCAGAGCCTCCGCGCGCGGGCGCTCGACGATCGGTTCCACGACTCGGCGGCGCGCCGCGTCGAGCAGGAGGCGGCGCGCGCGACCTGGGCGCGGTTCTTCGCCACCCACGACGCGTTCCTGTCGCCGGTCTCGTTCGTGCCGGCGATCCCGCACGATCACTCGCAGCCGATGGACGCGCGTCGGATCGCGACTCCCGAGGGAGATCGTTCGTACAACGAGCTACTGCGCTGGATCGTGTTCGCGACCCTCACCGGCTGCCCGGCGACGGCGGCGCCGGTCGGTCTGACCCGGGACGGGCTGCCCGTCGGTATTCAGATCATGGGACCGTTCCTCGAGGATGCGACCCCGATCCATCTCGCCGGCGCGCTCGCCGAGGTGATCGGCGGATTCCGAGCGCCGACCGGTTTCGACTAGTTGGAGGTGGATCGAATCGGCGCCGACGACGACGCTGCGGAGGGACCATGGTCAAGGTGGTGGCGTTCTTCAAGCGCAAGCCCGGTATCACGGTCGAGGAGTTCGATCGACACTGGAGCACGCGGCACGCCGACCTCGTGCGCCGGTTGCCCGGCCTGCGCCGCTACGTGCAGAACCCAACGTTGCCGTCCGGCTACCGGCGACGTGAGCCTGTCTACGACGGCGTTGCGGAGGCCTGGTTCGACGACGGCGAGGCGCTGCGCATCTCGGGCGCCTCGCGCGAGTACGCCGCGGTCAAGGCGGACGAGCCGGGCTTCATCGACGGCGCTTCGCTCGGCTCGTTGATCACCGAAGAGGTGGTGGTGGTCGACGGCCGCGATGCCGCCGGCGCGGTCAAGCTCATCGCGTTCCTCAATCGGCGTCCCGACCTCGAGCCCGAAGCGTTCCGCGCCTACTGGCGCGGCTCGCACGGTCCGCTCGCGGCGAAAGTGCCCGGCATCGAGCGCTACGTTCAGTGTCACGTGGCGCCGGGGATCTATCGCGCCGGGCGCCAGCCGATCTTCGACGGCGTGCCGATCTCGTGGTTCCGTGACGCCGAGACGTTACGCGCTTCGGGAACGACACCCGAATACGAGGCGGTCCGCACCGACGAGGCGAACTTCCTGGCGCCGCGACCGCTTCCGTTCGTGATCGCGAGCGGGCGTGAAGTAGCGATCTAGAGAACTCGCTCGCCGAGGTCGGGGAAGACGCGGCCGATCTTGCCGAGCAGGTACTCGCCGTAGGTCCCGTGGAACTCGTGAACGCTGGCGTGGTCCCACCGCTCCTCGCGATCGTCGCGAAGCGCCGCCTCGGTGGGGATCGGCGCGATCCTCGCGTTCCAACCCGGATCGAAGAAGAACGGAAACGAGAGACGACCGCGGTCGCTCCGGTTGCGCACGCGATGAGGCGTCGAGCGATAGAGGCCAGAGGTCTGTCGATCGAGCATGTCGCCGATGTTGCAGACGAAGGAGCCCGGGATCGGCGGCGCCTCGATCCAGCCGCCCTTCGACTTCACCGCCAGCCCGCCGATCTCGTCCTGCATCAGGATGGTGAGGAGCCCGTAGTCGGTGTGCTCGCCGACGCTCCACAGGCTCCCTCCGGGGGTGGTGTGTACCACCCCCTCCGCTCGCTCGTCGTTGGCGCCGAGGACGGCGCGGTCGGCCTCGACCCCCGCGGGCAGCGGCGGGTAGTGGAAGATGCGAAACAGGATCAGCGGATCACTGGTGTAGCGATCGGCGAAGAAGCCGCGCTCGAGCCCGAGCGCGAGCGCGATGCCTTCCATCAAGCGGTGGCCGAGACGGGTCATCGCGGCGAGATGGTCGAGGACGGCCGACCGCAGCTCGGGCGGCCGGTCAGGAAACAAGTTGCGTCCGTGGAGAGGAATGGACGCTCGCACCGCGGGGTGCCGGTCGTCGAGCTCGGCGCCGAAATAGAGCCCTTCTTTCTGGTCGGGCTTGCCCGAAGTGAGCTCGGCGCCGACCGGGAAGTAGCCGCGCCAGGCGCGCCCGCCGAGGGCCATGCGGATCCGCATTTTCTCTTCTAGGTCGAGCGCGAAGAAGGCGCGGGAGAGCCGGTCGAGGCGCCGTAGCGCGTCGGGGTCGACGCCGTGACCGACGACGTAGAAGAACCCCGACTCGCGGCAGGCGCGATCGATCGCGGCTCCGACCGCCGCGGCAGCGGCGCCGCCGCCCGAGAGGGGGGCGATGTCGATGATCGGAAGGGACTCGGCTTCGCTCATGGCGCCGGTTAGGAAAGATCGACGATCGGGCGGTCGCTCTTCGTCTCGTGCCGCAGGAACGCGCGCAGGCGATCCGCGAACGCGGGATCCTCGAGCGAGCGCAGGACATTTCTGATCTCCATCGCGGTGGTCTCCTCGACCGCCATGCGCCAGCCGCGGTGGAAGCTCTC
>DATAFT010000647.1:0-13583 GCA_036257295.1 Thermoanaerobaculia bacterium | reverse complement strand
AGGACAGGCGTCTGGAGGTGGAAGATGAAGACCGACCGCAAGCACGCACTGACTGTTTCCGCCGCGCTCTTTGCCACGACTCTCACGATCGCGGGTTGCTCCCGCGAGATCGGTGACGATCACGCGGCCCGCTCTGCCAGCGAGGCGGCGCGCTCCGCCGCCGAAGCGACCGACCAGCTGGTCGACGCCAACAGCGCGCTTCTGCTCCGTGTCGAGGAGCTCGAATCGCGGCTCGCCGACGCCGAGGAGCGTAGAGTGGAACGGACTGCGGCGCCTGCGGCCGATTCCAGCTACCGGATGGAGCCGGAACAGCCGGCGTACCGCGCGGCGCCGATGCCGTCGCGGACCTACTCGCGCCCGGTGACCGCCGAGGTCGAGGACTACGTGCTGGAGCCGGCGCGGACCGAGTACCGCTACGACGAGCGCTACGAGGCGACCCCGGTGCTGGCGGACACCAGCCCGGCTTGGTCGACGAACTCGCGGCTGCGCGACGTCCCGCAGCCATACCGCCCGCCGGAGCGCGAGGTCGAGCGCCGCAGTGAGCCGACCTGGCGTCGCTTGACGATCGAGGAAGGCACGCCGATCGCGGTCGAGATCCTCGACCCGATCTCGACCAAGTACAGCCGCCCCGGCGACTCGTTCAACGCGCGGCTGGCGAGTGACCTGCTGGCCGACAACGGGCGCGTCGCGATTCGCAAAGGCGCCGAGATCAGTGGCCACGTGGCCGAGGTGAGGAAGAACCAGCGCATCGGTGGCCGCGCCAAGCTGCTCGTGACCATGGACCGCATCGATCTGCCCGACGGCTCGACGGCTCCGATCGAGGCGGCGTGGTCGACCCAGGGCAAGAGCCAGACTCCGAAGGACGCCGCGACCATCGGTGGCGCCACCGTCGGCGGCGCGATCCTCGGTCGCATCCTCGACCACGGCGACGGCGACGTCATCGGCGGTCTGCTCGGCGCCGCCGCCGGCACCGCTGTCGCGCACCAGAAGGTCGGTCAGCCGATCACGCTGGGCTCGGGCGCGGTGATCCACATGCACCTGCGCGCGCCGGTCGAGGTGCGGGTCCGCAACTGAACACTGGAAGGCGTCACTCCTCACTCCGACGCCTGTTTCGACCCCCGCCGGTGACTGCCACACCGGCGGGGGTCTCTTGTCTTCAGAACAGCTCGAGCTGCGTGTCGTCACCAATCACTTTTTCGAAGCGCAGCCCCACCAAGTCGAGAATCGGCGTCGCGATCGGACGGATCTGCTTGTCGACGTAGTGCTCGTAGTCGAGCGGTGACTCGCGCTCGCCAGCCGGCTCCGGCCCGTTGCGGGTGATGACGTAGTCGATCAGCGCGCCCGGCTCGGTCTTGAGCTTGCGCGCGGCGGCGACGTGCGGCGGAGTCGCCGCGGTGTAGTCCTCGAGCTCCTTGCGCAGCGCCTTGCGATAGACCAGCGCGCGATCGAGCTCGCCGGCGCGCAGCGCCACCACCGTGTCGGACAGGTAGTCCTCGACCGCGCGGCCGGCGAAGAATCGTTCGTAGAGCTCGCGCTGCACCTGGCGCGCGAGATCGGTCCAGTCGCGGCGCACCACCTCCATGCCGGTGAAGATGACGCCGCTCTCCTCGGTCAAGCCGACGTAGTGCTTCATCGCGCCCCCCTCGCCGCTGCGCTTGCGCGGGAACAGGAGACGCAGATAGAGCCGCTCGAACTCGAGCTCGAGCCGCGACTCGACCCCCCAGGTCTCGCGCACGTGGCGCTCGAGCTCGATGTTGAGGATCGCCGCCAGCTCGTTGCCGCGCGAACGCGCCGCGGCGGGGTCCGCGATTCCCGAGAGCACGAACAGGCTGTCGGTGTCGCCGTAGAGCACGGCGTGGCCCTGCGCCTCCATCAGGCCCTTCGACCACAGCAGGATCTCGCGGCCGAAGCTGGTGATCGCCGCCGCCAGCTTGGGATTGAAGAAGCGGCACACCGGCGTGCCGAGCACGCCGTAGAACGAGTTCATGAGGATCTTGATCGCGTAGCTCGCCACCTTGTCGCCGCGCTGCTTGGCCGCCTCGCGCTGCTCGAACAGGTGATCGAGCAGATCGCTGAGGATGCCCTTGTGGCGCCGGAACGCGGCGCCGTTGGGCGCGATCACCGCGTTCTCGAAGTGTCCGGGGCCCGAGCCCAGGTAGCCCAGCGGATCGATCTCGAAGGTGCGGATGATCGAGGGGTAGAGGCTCTTGAAGTCGAACACCAGCACGTTGTCGAAGAGGCCGGCCTCGGGTGGGAGCACCGTCCCGCCGAAGACGTCCGACTCGGCTCCGAAAGCGCCCACACTGGGGGCCGCGAGCCCTCGCTTCGCGAGCTCCGAGAGGTAGAGGAAGTCGAACGACGCGACGCTGGCCGAGACGCGATCGGGCGGCATGCCGGTCAGCAGCGACCGCTCGACCGCGAGCGGCACCAGGTCCAGCTTGTCGAGAATCTCGAGCACCAGGGTGGCGTCGCGCAGGTTGTAGCGGACGAACGCCTCGCGATCCTCCTCCCAGGTGCGCAGGATCTCGGCGACGCGATCGCGCCCTTCGATGGTCTTGCCTTCGCCCACCACCTTGCGCGACACGAAATCGAGCGAGTAGCTCTCCATGCGGATGAAAGCGCCGCGCAGAAGTCGAATGCCGTCGAGGACGATGCGCCCCGGGATCGTCGCCTGGTCGAAAGAGCCGTCGTTGGCGCGATCGCGCGTCGAGGAGAGGCGCATCGCGCCCGAGCCGCGGCCGATCTCGAAGGGGATGCCGTGCGCTTCGGCTCGTGCCTGCAGGAAGGCGAGGTCGAAGCCGATCACGTTCCAGCCGGTGATGACGTCGGGGTCGATCTCGTGCATGCGCCGCACGAACGCGCGCACCAGGTCCGCTTCGCTGGCGAACAGGTGGGCGCCGGCGGGCGCGATCTCGTCGGCCGCGCCTTCGCCGTTCGACGCGGGCTTCGTCGATGCCGCCGCGGCGCGTCGTCCGCCGTGGCTGCCGGCGCTGCGCGCGAGCAGCAGCACCTCTTCGGCCCCCGCGCCCGCGAGCGCGATCGACAGCAGGCGGTTGGTGCGCGGATCGGTCTCGATGTCGAGCGAGAGAACGGTGAGGCGCGGGTGCGCCGTGGCGGGCTCGATCTCGGGGTTGTCGAAGATCAGAACGCGGCCGGCGACGCCGTCCGCCTTGCGCGGCTCGCCATGGATGCGCATCGCCCCCTTGATCTGGCGATCGATCAGATAGCGCATCGCGAACCGCACGTCGGCTTCGAGGCAGGCGACTCCTGCCTTGGTGAGACGCTCGCGCAGTGCCGGCGTGTCCGAGGGCCGAGCGACGTCGACGCGCAGGAGCTCCTCGCCCTGGAGGTCGAGCCGCGGCGTGGGCAAGATGGCGTTGACACCCAGAGCGCGTGCACGCCCCTCTTCGTTCTTCGGGATGAAGAAGTGCGGGCGTTGACGGTCATCGCGGACGAGGAAGCTCTCGCCGCTCTCGAGCTTGCCCCAGAGATGAACGACCGGCCGATCGTTCTCGATGCGGTAGGTGGGCTGGAGGATCAAACCGCGACGGACCACGAGGTCAGCTTACCGTCGCGCCCTCACGAGCAGGCAGGCTGCGTCCTTACAAGGTCTTCGCCGCGATCATCGCGCCGGCGACGAACGTCCCCAGCGACGCACCGAGATTGGTGAGCGCCACCACCAGCAGGATGCGCGTCACCGGATGGCGCCAGAACCCGCGGAGCGAGGTGATGGACTCCGACAGCGTCTCGAGATCCTCGACGGTGGGGCTCTTGATCCAGGCCTGCACCAGGCCCGCGAACCATCCGGCGGCGAGCAGCGGATGGAGCGTCGTGAGCGGAGCCGCGACGAACGCCGACACGATCGTGAGCGGGTGGCCCGACGCCGCCAGCGCGCCCAGCGCGGAGAGGGTGCCGGTGACGAGAATCCAGGTCAGCATCGATTCCTGCCAGCGGTCGACTCCTCCGCTGTAGAAGCCGTAGGCGAGGAGCGCGACGATCGAGAGCGGAATCGCCCACTTGAGGACGCGCGACACCAGGCTCGGGCCCGGCACGGTGTCTAGATCGTCGATCGGACGCGGCGCCTCCATCTCGCGCTCGATGCCTTCGACGTGCCCGGCCCCCACCACCGCGACCACGGTCGAGCCCGGCGCCTCGCGGATCTTCATCGCGAGGTAGCGGTCGCGCTCGTCGATGAGAGTCTCCTTGGCGTCGGGGAACTCGCGCGCCAACGCCTGGAGCGCGTCCGCGAGCTGCGCCTCCTCCTTGAGCTTCTCTATCTCCTCGGCGTCGATCTGATCGGGCGCGAAGAGACCGGCGAGCAGGCTCGACAGCGCCTTGATCTTGGTCCAGCCGCCGAGCCGAGCCGCCGTTCGCTTGAGCGTGATCTCGATGCGCCGATCGGCGAGGACCAGCTTGGCACCGTGCTCTCGGGCGCTCTCGATCGCGGCCACCATCTCGGCGCCGGGTTTGACGCCGAGCTGACTGGCGATCCGTCGCTGGAACGCCGTCATGATCAACGAGCCGAGCAGGAGATGCGCCTTGCCCTCGCGCAGCACCGACAGGATGTCGAGCTTGCGCCACGCCTCCGGGTTGGTGAGGCTGTCGTAGCGCGCCTGGCAGAGCTCGACGCACACCGAGTCCGGTCGCACGCGGTCGATCGTGACGCGCACATCGTCGACCGAACTGGTTGAGACGTGGGCGGTGCCGACCAGGAAGACGCGCTTGCCCGCGACCTCGACAATGTGAACGGTGCGCGGCAGGTCGAGCGTGGTGGCGGTATCGACGTTCATCGGGAGGCGGATCCCCGCGGCCGGGGGGATCCGGCTCGACGGGCAGGAGGCCTGGATGGTACCGGATCTCGATCGAGGCAGTGGGGCCGGAGGACCTCGCTCTTCCGAACCTGCTCGAACGCATGGACTTGCAGGCCGGTCCGCGGTACCATTCGCGGCGCCCGAGTGGCAGGCCTGGGTACCTTTCGCGCAACCATGAGTCGCCGCCTATCGATTTACCTCATTCTCGCCGCGCTGGCGACGGTGGGAGCGACCGCGAGTTGGATCGCGGTCGGCGCCGAACAGAGCCGGGCCGATCTCGCCCTCGTGCGCGGGGACATCGCCGCCGCCGAGTGGTCGACCTCGCGCGCGCGCCTCGATGCGCTGGCGGGATCGTTCGGCGTCCACCGCCGCGCGCTCGCCGGACTGGCGGTGATCGAGGCGCTGACCGACGACGACAGCGCCTACAGGCTGACGCGGGTCACCGCGCGCGATCTCTCCTACTACCCGCTCGGCCCCCTGCTCCAGCGCGCGCTGGCCGAGGAGCGCTACGACGGTTGCCTGCGGTTGGTGGCGCTCCTACGCCGCGTCGGCGCGCCGGACTTCCGCGAGTTCGAGGCCGCCGCCTTCCTCGAGCAGGGTCGTCTGGAGCTCGCACGCTCGATCGAGGTGCCGGCGACACCGCGGACCCGCGTGCGCGCGACGCTGGCGGCGGTGTTCGCGAGCGATCCGCGCGACGTCCTGGTGCGCGATCGCGAGGGGGCGCTGCTGGGCACTGCGAGCCCGGCGCCGGCTGGCGGCTTCGTGTTCACGCCCGAGCGCGGAGTCGACGCCGCGCTGGTGCCGGGGCCGGCCATCGACGGTCTGGCCTCGGTGCTGCCGGCCCGGAGCGTGCGCCTCACCATCGACCGCGCGTTGAGCCAGATGGCGCGCGGCGCGCTAGGCCCCTACCGCGGCTCGATCGTGGTGGTCGATCCGAGTGACGGCTCGGTGCTCGCCGCCGTGAGCGATCGCCGCACCGATTCCGAGAGCGGCGCGCCGGCGCTCGAACAGATGCGCGAGCCGGCGTCGATCGCCAAGCTCATCACCGTCACCGCGGCGCTGCGCGCGGGCTACGACGTCGACGCCATCCTTCACGACATGACCTGCCGTGGCTCGATGCGCCTCGACGACAGCGCCGAGGGCGTTCTCTACTGCGCCGCGGTCAACGGCCCGCTGCACGGCCTCGATCGCGCGCTCGCGGTGAGCTGCAACGTGGCATTCGCCCAGCTCGGCGAGATGGTGGGGCGCGAGAAGCTGCTCGAGGAGTTCCACCGTTACGGTTTCGATTTCGAGGGCGACGAGAGCCAGTTCTTCGGCCGGGTGGTGGCTCCCGAGGGCTCGGCGCGGCAGCTCGGCGATCTCTCGATCGGCCTCGAAGCCACCTCGATCACGCCGGTGCACGCGGCGCTCGAGGCGGCGACGGTGGCGAACGGCGGCTGGATGCACCCGCCGCGCCTCTACCGCTCGACCGACACCTTCCTCGGCTTCTCCGAGCGCTCGCTGCCGAAGCCGGAGGGCTGGCAGGTGCTCGACGAGAGCTGGCGGCCGCTCCTCACCCGCGCCATGATCGCGGTCGCCAACCCGGGCGGCACCGCCGCCCGCATCGCCCCGGCGTCGTTCCCGGTCGCGCTCAAGACCGGAACGGCGAGCGAGCCGGACACCGGCTTCCACGTCAACTACATCGGCTTCGGGCCCCTTCCGGAGACGCGCTTCGCGTTCGCGGTGCGAGTGACGCACCAGTCGTCGTCGCGGCGAGTGCGCACGGCGGCGTTCGCCGTCACGCGGCGCCTGCTCGAAGGTCTCTCCCGCTTCGACGTCGATCGTCCGGCGCAGCAACCGCCGCCGCGCGGGCGGGCGGTGCTCGCGACTCTCGGGCAGCAGGCCGCGGGCGGCGGTTAGAGCTTCGATCCTGAGCTAGTATTCGGGGCCGCGGTCGCCGCGCCGTGCCGCTCGGGCGACGCGGCCACCACCGTCACGGTCTCATCCCTCGGCAAGCATTCGGATGGAAATCTTCGACGACATCCTCGGCACGCTCGGCGAAACCCCGCTGGTGAGGCTGTCGAGGTTCTCTCCTTCGGGAGCTCCCCTGGTCGCCAAGCTCGAGTCGTTCAATCCCGGAGGCTCCGTCAAGGACCGCATCGGCATCTCGATGATCGAGGCCGGCGAGGCGAGCGGCGAGCTGCGCCCCGGCATGACCATCGTCGAGCCGACTTCGGGTAACACCGGGATCGGCCTCGCCATCGCCGCGGTGCTCAAGGGCTACCAGCTGGTATGCACGGCGTCGGAGAAGATCTCGAAGGAGAAGATCGCGCTGCTCGAAGCGTACGGCGCGCGCGTGATCGTCTGTCCGCTCGAAGTGCCCGCCGACGATCCGCGCTCCTACTACAAGGTGGCGGAGCGCCTGCGCGACGAGGAGGGCGCCTACCTTCCGTACCAGTACTACAACCAGGCCAACCCGATGGCGCACTACCGCACCACCGGACCGGAGATCTGGCGACAGACCGACGGCACCATCACGCACTGGGTGGCGGGGATGGGCACCGGTGGGACGATCAGCGGCGTGGGTCGCTACCTCAAGGAGCGCAACCCGAAGATCCGCGTCATCGGCATCGACCCGGTGGGAAGCGTCTATCGCTATTACTTCGAGCATCGCGAGCTGCCGCCGGGCGTGCTGATCAAGCACTACCTCACCGATGGAGTGGGGGAGGACTTCATGCCCGAGACGGTGTGGTGGGACGTGATCGACGACGTGGTGACGATAGACGACAAGAGCGCCTATCGCGGTGTGTTCGAGCTGGCGCGCACCGAGGGCTACCTGTGCGGCTCGTCGGGCGGGATGGCGCTGGCGGGGGCGCGCCAGATCGCGCAAGGTCTCGGCGCCGATCAGTTGGTCGTGACCCTGATCCCGGACTCCGGCGAGCGCTATCTGTCGAAGCTCAACCGCGAGTGGCTGGCCGCTCGCGATCTGCTCTGAATCTGAATCATCGCAATCATCGCAACCCGTTCAAGCGCGTTGCAACACCACGGCCGTGAGGTCGTCTTCGGACGACCCGGTGGTCGCCGCACGCACCCGCTCCAAGACGCCGTCGAGCCATTCTCCCGGTGTTGCGCAGTTGCCGTCCTCGGCGATCAGCGCGGTCAGTCGGTCGTAGCCGAGCGGCTCACCGGCAGCGGTTCGAGCTTCGGGCAGACCGTCGGTGAGCAGCAGCAGCCGCTCACCGTGCCCAAGTCGCAGCGTCCGACTCTGGTAGCGGATGTCGAGGCGGACGCCGAGCGGGAGACGAGGTCCGGGGACCTCGATCATCTCGGGAGGACGACCGGGACGCATCAAGTAAGGATCGGGTAGCCCCGAGTTCGCGAGCTCGATGGTGCCCGCGACGGGATCGAACAGCGCGAGCGAGAGCGCGACGAACTCACGCGAGGTGAGATCGCCGCACAGCTTCTCGTTCAAGCGCTCGAGGGTCTCGGTCACGCTGCAATGCTCGGCGATCAGCGGTGTCATCGCCTTGACCGAGGCGGTAATGAGACTGGCGCCGATCCCCTTGCCGGCGACGTCCGCGACCACCAGACCGATCTTGCCGCCGGCGAGCTCGAACACGTCGTAGAAGTCGCCGGCGACGAACCGCGCCGGTATGTTGCGCGCCGCGACGCGGAAGCCATTGCCACCGAACTCCGCCGGCGGCAGCAGTCGGCGCTGGATCGAGCGCGCCAGCTCGAGCTCGTTCTCGGCGAGCTCCTGCTCGCGGCGCGCGCTCATGGCGCGCAGCTCGGCTTCGCGGGCCTGCACCTCGAGCTCGAGGTTGCGGCTCTCGGTTTCGCGCGACCCTTCGAACGCGATCAGGAGGTAGTGCACCACGACCGCGAGCACGTAGAGCAGGACGCCGACCGCGAAGAAGAGGACGAGCATCCCGCGGAAGCGCTCGGCGGTGCCCTCGAACCTGGGGAGTCGATCGAGCAGGTGCGCCCACCCCAGCCCCGCCACCAGCCAGATCGAGCTCGAGATCGAGGCCGCAAGGCCGTGCGCCGCGATCGGCTGCATCAGATTCCCGGTGTCGATCGGCATCGACTGGCAGGGATACCAGGCAGCGAGACAGACGAAGGCGTAGAGCATGCCCAGCGGCAGCGCCAGCGCGGTGGCGAGCGGCCAGGGCATGCCGCTCGAGCTCGACACCAGCGCGATCAAGAGACCGCTCCCCGGCAGCCAGGCGCCGAGATAGAGCCAGAAACGGTCTCTGCGGGCGAGGATCGGGTGCATCGGGTGCTAGTTGGACCGAACGTCCACTCCACCCATCAGGGCGAGCCCGCGAACGATCAGAACCTGGTTGGGGTCGGTGGGGCTGGTCTCCGATTTCTTGTTGTCGAAGCCGCCGAGGATGGCGGTGACTTGGCCGTCGACCACCCAATCCGGCGGCACGCGGACGTCGACGCCGCCCCAGAACGCGAACACGTCGATCACCGCCGGAGAGTTGGCGATGCGCGCATCGCGTAGGTCGACCTCGCAGCCTCCCATCACCGCGGTGAAGTCGCCGCCCCGGAAGTCCGTGCTCGAGCTCTTGCGGCTGGAGCCGCCGAGCACCGCGAAACCGGTCACGCGATCGGGAGACGCGTCGTCGCGACGTCCGGGCCGCAGCGCCCGCTGCACCAGGTAGAGACCGGCGATGATGAGGAAGACTGGCCAGAAGTCGATCGGATGGAAATCGACGACGGCCAGGTTGTAGAGCGTCCACCACACGCCGACCAGGATCCAGATCCCGGCGCTCAGCCAACCCCCGGTGCGTGACGCGACCGCGAGCTTGGCAACGCCAACAGCGACCAGCAGCAGCGGCCAGTAGTCGATGAACTGATCGGCGTCGGCGATCCCCAGGTTGTCGAGCGTGAACGCCAGCCCGGCGAGGAGGATCGCCACCCCCAGGATCAGGCGGGGGGTGAGGCGTGGAGTGTTGGTCGTCATGCGAAGGTCGTCCTCCTGGGGGCGCTGGTGCTGAGCCGCCCGTGAATGGAGCTACGCAGGAACCCGCCCCGGGTTCGGGCGGCGGAGTGGACCCGGAGCGGATCGCCCGGGCTCTGAGAGGCCGGCGGCGCTGGAACGCGATGGTATTGTAGTCGCCTCTTCCAGGCGGCCCGCGGCAAGGTGGATGGCGGCCGTCTCCGGTGCTTGGTGATGAAGAAGCGCTACGTCCCGGTCGTCGGTCCTCGCCTCAAAAAGCTCCTCTTCGTCGTTCTGGGCCTGTTCGCCCTGCTGGCGGTGAACTCCGCCTACATGATGTCGGTGACCGGGCTCGAGGCGGCCACCGGCCGCACCTACCAGAACTGGTTCTACCTGGTCATGTTCCTGCTGCACCTGGCGCTGGGTGCGGCGATCGTCATCCCCGTCCTGGTGTTCGGCGTGACGCATCTCTGGAACGCGATCAACCGGCCCAACAAACGGGCGGTGGTGGCCGGCCTCGCCCTGTTCGTCACCACGCTGGTGTTGCTGGTGACGGGCATCCTGCTGACGCGCATCGAAGGTGTGATCACGATCAATGACCCGGCGGTGCGGCGCGCCCTCTACTGGGGGCACGTCATCGCGCCGCTGCTGGTGGCGTGGCTCTTCGTTCTGCACCGCCTGGCGGGTCGCCGCATCAAGTGGAAAGTGGGCTTACGCTGGGCCGCGGTGGCGGCGGTGTTCGCGGGAATGCTGCTGATCGTCCAGGCCCAGGATCCGCGGCGCTGGAACGTCGAGGGTCCGAAGAGTGGCGAGCGCTACTTCCTCCCGTCACTCGCGCGCACGTCGACCGGCGACTTCATCCCGGAGGCGGTGCTCGCCAACACGACCTACTGCCAGGAATGCCACCCCGACGTGCACGACGCCTGGTCGTCGAGCGTCCATCGCTTCAGCTCGTTCAACAACCCTCCCTACCTCTTCAGCGTGCGCGAGACCCGCAAGGTCTCCATGGAGAGGGACGGCGACCTGCAGGCCGCTCGCTGGTGCGCCGGCTGCCACGACCCGGTGGTGTTCTACTCCGGCAAGTTCGACGACCCCGAGTTCGACGACGAGAACGACCCCGCGGGTCAGGCCGGCATCACCTGCACGGTCTGCCACGCCATCTCGCACGTCAACAGCCCGCGCGGTAACGCCGACTACACCATCGAGGAGCCGATCCACTATCCGTTCGCGTTCAGCGAGAACGGGACGCTGCGCTGGATCAATCGACAGCTCATCAAGGCCAAGCCCGAGTTCCACAAGAAGACGTTCCTCAAGCCGCATCACAAGACCGCCGAGTTCTGCAGCACCTGCCACAAGGTCCATCTGCCGGTGGAGCTCAATCACTACAAGTTCCTGCGCGGCCAGAACCACTACGACTCGTTCCTGCTCTCGGGCGTCTCCGGCCACGGCGTGCAGAGCTTCTACTACCCGCCGAAAGCGCAGGCGAACTGCGCTGGCTGCCACATGCCCTTGCGGGAGTCCGAGGACTTCGGGGCGAAGAACAACGACGGCACCGGCGCGCTGACCGTCCACAATCACTTGTTCCCCGGGGCGAACCTCGCCATCCCGACGCTGGTGAACCGTCCCGAGCCGGCCATCACCGAGCACCGCAAGTTCAACGAAGGTGTCGTGCGCGTCGACCTGTTCGGCGTGCGCGAGGAAGGGTCGATCGACGGCGAGCTGCATGCGCCTCTCCGTCCCACCGTGCCCACCCTGCGCCGCGGCAGGAGCTACCTGATCGAAGCGCTGGTCCGCACCGTGAAGATCGGGCACCACTTCACCCAGGGGACGGTCGACTCGAACGAGGTCTGGATGGACCTGACGGTCAAGAGCGGCGATCGCGTCATCGGGCGCAGCGGCGGTCAGGACGAGACCGGCCGGGTCGATCCGTGGTCGCACTTCGTGAACGTGTACATGCTCGATCGCGAGGGACGGCGCATCGACCGCCGCAACCCGCAGGACATCTTCGTGCCGCTCTACGACCATCAGATCCCGCCCGGCGCGGCCGACGTCCTGCACTATGCGATCGAGGTGCCCGCCGACGCCGGCGACGCGATCACGGTCGAGGCCAAGCTGCGCTACCGCAAGTTCGACACGACTTACATGCGGCACGTGTACGGGCCGGATTTCAAGAACGACCTCCCCGTGCTCGAGCTCGCCGCCGACACCGTCACTTTCCCCGTCGCCGGGCCGGCCACCGCCGCGGAATCGATCGCGGACGCCGCGGTACCGGCGTGGCCCGAGTGGGAGCGCTGGAACGACTACGGCATCGGCTTGTTGCGCAAGGGCGGCAAGTCGAAGGGCCAGCTCCGGCAAGCGGAGGTGGCGTTCCAGCGAGTCGAGGCACTGGGCCGGCCCGACGGACCCTTGAACCTGGCGCGGCTCTATCTGGCGCAGGGCTCGGTCGAGGACCTCGCGGTGGAGGCGCTCGCGCGCGCGGCGAGCTTCGACCCCAAGCCACCGCAGTGGTCGCTGGCGTGGTGGAGCGGCCTGGTCGACAAGCAGAACGGCAAGCTCGATCAGGCGATCGCCAAGTTCAAGAGCGTCGCCGAGGCGTCGAGCCCCGAGCTACGCGAGCGCGGCTTCGACTTCAGCAAGGACTACAACCTGCTCAACGAGCTGGGGCTGGCGCTGCACGAGCGAGCCAAGCAGGAGCGCGGCGAAGCGCGGCAGGCGCGTCGTCAGGAGCTGCTGCGTGAATCGGCGTCGTGGTTCGAGCGCACGCTCGCCATCGACCCCGAGAACGTGAACGCGCACTTCAACCTGTACCTGCTCCAAAAGCAGATCGGTGACGAAGCCGCGGCCACCGTGCACTTCGAGGCCTACAAGAAGTACAAGCCCGACGACAACGCGCGCGACCGCGCCATCGCGATCGCGCGCGCGGCTGACCCCGCGGCCAACCATGCCGCCGAGGCGATCGTGATCTACGACCTGCAGCGGCCGGGCGCGTTCGAGTTGCCGGTCGACGCCTACCTGACGCGGCAAGAGGCGCCTTCCGGTTGACCGAGGAAGAACGCAAGAAGCGAACGCCCGATGGTGTTGCGCCGGAGGGCGCGCCCCACGACGACGACTGGGTGCCCGAGGACGACGCGGTCATCGGCCGCGCGTTCCGCTGGTCGCTCCTGGTCGCCGCCGTCGCCATCGTGCTGGTCCTGGCCGGGATCGGCGTCGCCAGGCTGGTGCGCGCCGATCCCGTCGACCGCGCCATCGAAGCCGACGCTCCGATCGCGGTGTCGCGCGAGGCGACTCCCCCCACGGTCGCGTTCACCGACGTGACCGCGGACTCGGGTGTGACGTTCGTCCATCACAACGGCGCCTACGGAGTGAAGCTCCTGCCCGAGACCATGGGCGGCGGTGTGGCGATCGTCGACTACGACGGCGACGGCGATCAGGACCTCTTCTTCGTCGACTCCACGCGATGGTCGGAAGGTCCCGCCTCCTCGCCGCGCGGCGCGCTGGCGCTCTACGACAACGACGGCACGGGGCGCTTTCGCGACGTGAGCCGAGAGAAGGGCATCGACCTCTCGCTCTACGGCACCGGTGTCGCCGCCGGCGACTACGACAACGACGGCGACGTCGACCTGTTCGTGGCTGCGGTCGGCGTCAACAAACTACTGCGCAACGAGGACTCCGGCGCGCGCTTCACCGACGTCACGGCACAGGCTGGCGTCGGCGGCGACGAGAAGGAGTGGTCGTCGTCGAGCGCGTTCCTCGACTACGACCGCGACGGCGATCTCGACCTGTTCGTCGGCAACTACGTGCGCTGGTCGCGCTCGATCGATCTCGACCTCGACTACCGGCTCACG
>DATAFT010000479.1:0-3922 GCA_036257295.1 Thermoanaerobaculia bacterium | reverse complement strand
CGGACGGAGAAGGAGACGGCGGCTGCGGGCCTCGCCGAAACGACCACGGAGGCACCGGCTCCGGATCGGCCCACAGCCCGGCGCGCCGCACGCGCGCCACTGACTCGGCGTCCGCGAGCGCAGCGTCCTTCGAATAGCGCTTGTAGTGCCAGGCGAGCCCGCGGCGCACCATCTCGAGATTGACGTCGAGCCCGGCGACGAACACGCGGCCGAGCAGCCGTCCGAAGTTGTCGGTGGAGACGCCAGCCACTTTCACGTTCTTGCCGTAGACCAGATCGGACAAGCTCTGCTTGGCGCGCTCGGCATATGCCTGACGGTGCTCAGGGGCGTCGATGCCTTCGAGCCGGATCTCGATCGTGTCGCGGCCCTGGAGCACGCGGATGGAATCGCCGTCGAGGACGGCGACGCATCGACCGTTGATGACCTCGACGGCGTGAGCCCGAGAAACGAGAAGGCCGAGCGCGAGAGAGGCAAGCGCGAAGAGCGTCGCCCGCGACCAGCGCACGCTCAACCCAACGGCAGCCGTACCTGCACCAGCGCCTGCCGCCGCTGGCGACGCACCACGTCGAGCGCGCGCGCGAGCGCCGCGGGAAAACCACTGGGATCATCGACCCGCTCGCCGTGCCCGCCGCTCGCCTCGACCACCTTGGCGTAGTTCGGCGACGGCGCGAGCGAGGTGAGCGGCATCTCGGCCGCCTGCGCCGCTTGACCCTGCGGGTAGATCGCGAGCGTCGCCATCCGCACCGCCTGCCAGCCCTGGTTGTCGAACACCACGGTGAGGACCGGCAAGTCGAGCTGCGCCGCCATCTGATGACAGGCGACCGGATTGGCGAAGGTGTAGGAGCCGTCGCCCACCGCCGCCACCACCAATTGATCGCGCGCGGCGAGCTGTGCTCCCAGCGCGGCCGGCAACGCCCAGCCGAGTGCCCCGGCAATCGAGAGACCGAACAGCGTGTCGGGTTTCGGGAAGCGCATCACCGACGGATCGCACCCGAGCTCGTGGAAGAGCCAGGCGCGACCCTCGGCGAGCTCGGGCGCGATCGCGCGTTCGAGGTGGCGGCTGACCCACGCCTTCGTCGCCGCGGGCGCCGGCGGCGAGTCGAGCGCGCCCGCCCGCGCGCGATGACGCTCGCGCGACGCGGCGATCCGTCGCGACAGCTCATCGTGTCGCGATCGCAGCGGCGACGGGATCGAGCTCGCGGTGGCGCCGCTCGCTCGAGGATGCCGGTCTTGCGCGGTCGCACCCTGGCGTAGCCGGCGATCGAGCGCCGCCCCCAGCGACTCGAGCGCCGGCTCGACGGCCGACGTGATCGCGAGCGCCGCCGGATGACCGCGCAGCGGCAGATCGACGAAGTTCGGATCGGGCCCGATCTGGATCACGGCGGCGCCGGCGGCGGGACGCTGCCGGCTCGGCACCCACGGCACCGGCACGTCGAGCACCAGCACGACGTCGGCCTCGCTCAGCAGCTCACCGGGGTCGAACCCGGCGTGCATCGGATGGTCGGTCGCGATCGCGTTGGTGGGCGACCACTGCTCGACCACCGGGATCGCGAACCGGTCGGCGAACGCGCCCAGGACCAACCCGGCGCCGGTGGTGAAGGCAGCGCTGATGATCAGCGGTTGCCGCGCCGCGGCGATCAGATCCGCCGCGCGCTCGATCGCGGCGGGATCCGGACGCGCGGCCGACGGCGTGCTCTGCGCCGTGGCCGAGGCGAGCGCCGCGTTTCCCCACGGCGCGGCCAGCGTCTCGCGCGGCAGGCTCAGGTAGACCGGTCCCCGTGGCGCCGCGGCGGCGATGGCGAGAGCGCGGTCGACCACCAGATCGACCTGGTCGCCGAAAACCAGCTCGTGCTCCCACTTCACGTGCTCGCGCACCAGCGCGCCCTGATCGCGCATCTCCTGGCCCCAGTGGATGGGCAGGTCGCGGCTGCCGCGATGTCCCGACTCGGTGAACGGCGTGCGCCCGGAGGTGAAGAGCAGCGGCGCCCGCGAGCGCGCCGCGTTCATCACGCCCACCAACGCGTTGGCGACGCCGACGTCGACGTGGACCATCACCGCCTGAGGCCGGCCGGTGACCATCCAGTAACCGTGCGCCATGCCGACCGCGACCACCTCGTGCGGCACCGCCACCGCGCGCGGCGCGGCGAAGGCCCCGGTCTGCGCGCGCGCCAGCGCCTCGATCAGCGGCGCGAAGTCGGTGCCGGCGTTGGAGAACAGCCAATCGACGCCGCGTAGCGCGAGCGCGGCGAGGTAGGCCTCCGCCACCGTGGTCAGTGAGACTGCCGTGGGTTGATTCACGTTCGATTCTCGAGTGGGCTCGTGGTCGCGCTATCGATCGAAGTAGTGCGCGATCGTAGCATCGGCCTACCACCCCCGACACCGAGATCCTGGTTTCGCGACGGCGTGACCGAACAGGTCTATCGCATCACCGACCAACGCCCGCGAACTCGAGCAGCGCCCGATCGAACGCTTCGGGCTGATCGAGGTTGCAGGCGTGGCCCGCGCCCGCGATGGTGACTGCCCGAGCGTCTGGCGCGGCGGCGAGGAACACGGCCTCCCCCTTGCGCGCCATCGAGTCGCGCTCGCCGTTGACGATCAGGAGCGGCGCCGGGAGCTCCGCCAGTAGCGCCGACCACTTCCTGCCCGCCATCTCGGCGAACGCGGGGGCGAGCGGCTCGGCGTGGATGCCGGCGCGCATCTGCTCGTCGGCCACGTCGCGGAGCGCGGGCGGGAAGAGACGTCGGGTCTTCTCTTCTAGTCGCTCGGGACGCTGGCGCAGCCAGCCGCGCCGCATCAGGCCGCTGACGGCTTTGAGATAGACGCCGATCAAACCGGTGGTGTCGCGGCTGCAGCCGACCAGCACCAGGCCCGAGATCAGCTCCGGGTGGCGATGCGCGAGCTGGATGGCGACCCAGCCGCCGAGCGAGAGACCGACGACCAGGGCTCGGCCGCCGGCCTCGCGGATGATCGTCTCCGCCACCGTCTCGACCGCCGCGGCGAACGTGAACGGCAGCGAGGCGAGGTCACCGTGTCCCGGCAGGTCAGGCGCCACCACGCGATGGGCCCTCGACAGGCTGCGCAGCTGCGGCAGCCAGATCTTGCGCGACACCACGGAGCCGTGCACCAGCACGATCGCGGGTGCGTCCTGCGGTCCGGCCGCGTCGAACGCGGCGGCGTGCTCAGGCAGTGGGTCCGGCACTTGCCGTCGACTGCGCGCCTCCGGCGATCAGGAACTGGCGCGCCGGATCGTTCTGCATCAGCGTCTCGATCGCGCCGGTCTCGGGATTCGGACGAGTCTGGCAGGTCCCGTCGAGCGCGAGCTGCACGATGTACGCCTTGCGCGCGGCGGCGGTCCGATTGGCGCCGGTCGCGTGCGGCGTGAGCGAGGTGAAGACCACGATGCTGCCGGCCGGCGCTTCGACCGGCAGCGCGCCCGGTGGGTTCTCCTCGAGGCAGCGGTAGCCGAGCGGCGTCGACCAGTGCTCCAGCGTGCCGAGGCGATGGAGGCCGGGCACCACCCACGGGCAGCCACTCTGCTCGGTGGCGTCGGTGAGCGCGATCCAACAGGTGAGGTAGCACTGCGGCTCGACGAAGTTGTAGCCGTTGTCCTGATGCCACGGGAACGGCGCTTCGGTGCCGGGCTTCTTGTAGACCGCCTGGTCCCAGTAGAGACGGACGTCGGGCCCGAGCAGATCGCGCCCGAGGTCCTGGAACACCGGGCCGGCGCAGAACTCGCGCAGGAACGGCGAGCGCAGCACGAGGTGCACCGTGAACGTGATCTCGTCGGCGCGCGCGATGAACCGCTTTCCACCTTGCTCGCGCAACGCCGCCTCGACCCGCGCCTCCCACGGATCGATCTCGGCGATGACGTGATCGACGGTGGCGCGGTCGAACGCGCCCTCGAGCAGGAAGTAGCCGTTCT
>DATAFT010000460.1:0-2968 GCA_036257295.1 Thermoanaerobaculia bacterium | reverse complement strand
ACCTGGTGCGGGTGACGTTGCCGTTGGCCGAGCCTACGGCGACGCCAGACGAGTAGCCGCCACCACCAGATCGGGATTACGGATCTCGAGCCGCGACGCGGCCCCCGGGGCGTCGACGATACGGATCCGCGCCGACGGCGCGCCGGACGGATGGAACTCGAGCCCGCCCAGGTGAAAGAGCGGCCGCGGCACACCGGCCCCGCGTCGCAGCGTCAAGCCACCGCGATCTCCGGTCTCGATCGTGAAGCGATCGTTCGGTTGTGCGCCGAAGGCGAATACTCCCTGCACGCGGCGCAGGTCCTCCGCGCCGAGCCCGACGGTCGGATACACCAGATCGGCGTCGCCGAGCGATTCGAGGTATTGCACGACCGACCGCGACGCTTCGCCGCCGGCGCGGGCGTGCGCGAGCAGCGTGAGGCCGTGCGGGCCGCGCGTTCGCTGCAGGCCCGGGAACGCCTCGATCGCCGACCGGACCGCGGGCAGGTCTCCCAGCATCGCCGCGGTGAAGAGGTCGGGCCGCGCGCCGTGCTCGAGCAGGATCTCGGCGATGTCGCGCCGTCCCATGTGCGACGCTCCTCCGAGGGCCGACTCCCAGTCACCGAACCCCCAGTCCCAGGCCGCGTTGGCGAGCTCGGACCGTGCCGTCACCAGCTCGCGCAGACGTTCGATGCGTCCGTGCGCGACGGTGACGACCTCGCGCACGACGGCGGGGTCCTGCGAGGGAAACGCGTCGCTCACCGCGGCGGGCTCGTCCTCCGCACGCGCGAGACCAGGATCGAGCAGGAAGGTTCCGAGCGCGCCAGCCGCGCTGAGCAGGGCGCGGCGGTCGATAGCGAAAGCGGCGCTGCCGTCCATCATGAAAGGCCTCCCTTGCTGTTGTTTGGATCGACGCGCCGATCGGGGGGCGCGAGCGTCAGCGAGATCGTGCGATCGCCTGCCGAACGCCGTCGTGAACCGTCGCCGCGATCTCCTGCGGCGATCGCTCGCCCTCGAACCGTTCGACCCACGGGTGCGCTCGATCCTCGAGCCGGATCAGCTCGATGATCAGCACCGGTGGCGATTCCGCGGCGGTCGCCTCGAGATAGCGACCGTTGAGTACGTAATCGATCTCGAGGTCGTTCGCCAGCGCGTCGAGATCGGGAAACGGGGAGCCGTGGTACTTCGCGGTGGTCCGCGGGCCGATCACCTCGATGCCGGCATCGCGGTCGCGCGCCAGATCGACCATCAACGATTCGGAGACGAGCGCGAGCCGCGAGCGACGCTCCGGCGCCTCGACGTTCGCCGCGAGCTCGAACGGCATGATCGCCAGTCGAGTGGCGTGCGGCCCCCGCACGGCGAGGCGGATCCCGATCGCCGCCGCCATGAGAAAGAGGAGAATCGCCATCGACCGTGCGGCCCGAGCGAGCCTGATCGAGACTGGCCGCGCCGTGTCTTCTCGCTCGACACCCACCGCCGACTCGGCGACCGGCTCGACGATGGTTTCGACCACCGGTGCCACCAAACGGAAGCCGCGTCGCGGCAGCGTCTCGATGTAGACCGGCTTCGCTCCCGAATCGCCGAGCGCGGCCCTGAGTTGACGCACGCAGAAGGCGAGACTCTGATCGAAGTCGACGTGCGTGTCGGACCAGAGCGCGCGCCGGATCTCGTCGCGCTCGAGCAGCTCGCCCCTGCGTTCGAGCAGGAGCTCGAGGAGCTTCGCGGGCTGGGGCGCCAGGCGAACCGCGGTACCCGACGGCGGAGGGCTCACGCGTCGCAGTTCGCCGGTGTCCGGGCGGAACTCGTAGTCGCCGAAGCGCAGCACGCCGGGTCTCCTGTTCACCGCGTCGCAGCATAGCGGCCGATGGTCGGCCGAACGCGGTGGCAACGCAATGAGCGGCGCCTGAGGAATCGATGAGGGCGTCGCGATACGATCGCCGCGTCGGTTTCATTGCGTCGCTCCCGGCGTCCGATCCGAGGCGCCGGCTCGGTGGGCGGAGGATTCGGCCATGTGGGTCATGACCTGGCGGCGCTTCGTTCTGTCGGTAGCGATCCCGATCTCGGCAGTCGCGCTCCTCGCCCCCTCACTATCGTTCGCCGCATGGCGCCCCGAGGGCCCGCCGGCCGCCAACGTCAACTCCGTCGCGATCGCGCCGTCACAGTCGAGCATCGTCTACGCCGCGACCAGCGGCGGCGGCGTCTGGCGCAGCGACGACGGGGGCAAGACCTGGTCGCTCCCCGGCGACGAGATGACCAGTCGCGAGGTCCACTGGGTTCAGGTCGATCCCGCCGATCCGGCCACGGTCTGGGCCGGACTCGACGCCGATGGCAGCCACTCGGCGGTGTGGCGCACCAGTGACAAGGGCGCCACCTGGAAGCCGGTGGCCGATTCGTATCAGGGTGGGCGGGTCCAGGCGACCGGCGCGCCGATCGCGTTCGCGCCGACGCAGCCGAAGACGATCTATGTGCCGTCGTCGAACCTCCACTACCGGACCGACGACGGCGGCAAGACCTGGCGCGACTTCCGGGTCCCCAACCAGGACGCCTACGTGATCGCGGTTCACCCCAAGGATCCGAAGATCGTCTATGCCGGTGGTCGCGGCGACACGCTCAATCTGAGCCGCAGCACCGACGCCGGCAAGACCTGGCGCCAGATCGGCATCGGGCTGGGCAAGAACAGCCTCAAGCATCTGCTGTTCGATCCGACCGATCCGAACACCATGTATGCGGCGGGCGGCGTCTTCACGGGGATTTTCAAGAGCACCGATCAAGGGGAGAACTGGAGCGAGATCGAGGTCCCGGTCGGCGGCACCAGCGATCTCTTCAGCCTCGCGATCGACCCCAAGAAGAGTGGCGTGCTGTGGGCGGCGACCGAGGACGGCCTGCTGAAGACGACCGACGGAGGCGCCAACTGGACCAAGTCCGAGCAGGGCACGGGGCGGTACCTGCTGAAGACGGTCGCGATCGACCCGGGCGATCCGTCGCATCTGGT
>DATAFT010000359.1:0-2381 GCA_036257295.1 Thermoanaerobaculia bacterium | reverse complement strand
CGACTGGGTGCAGTGGGCCTCGAAGCTGGCCGCGTTCGTCTCGATCGTGGCCTCGATGCTGGTGGTGTCGATCGTGGCCGGCATCGGCATCCAAATCTGGCGCGGTTACCACCACTTCGAGCTCGGCCTCTATCTGCGCGGCATGCTGCTGGTGGCGGGCGCCGTGTTCGTGCTCGCCGCCGTGCTCGCGTTCTTCCTCCAAGTGGCGAGCAACAACCGTTACCTCGGCTTCCTCCTGATCATCCTCTACTTCGTCGGCATCCGCGCGCTGGGAGCGATCGACTTCGACCACTATCTCTACCGCTACGGTGCTGTGCCCGACGCTCCGTACTCGGACATGAACGGGTTCGGACCCTTCGTGCCCCGCCTGGTGTGGTTCGACGTCTACTGGGGATTCGCGGCGGCGCTGCTGGTGGTGGCCGCGCACCTGCTCTGGATCCGTGGCCGCGCGGAAGGCTGGCGCACCCGGCTGCGGCTGGCGCGGCGACGCTTCGGCCGGCCGGTGCGGATCGCGACCGCTGTCGCGGCGGTCGGCTTCGCCGCGGTGGGAAGCTGGATCTTCTACAACACCAACGTGCTCAACGAGTACGTGCCCGACGACCTCGCTCGCGACCGGTTGGCGCGCTACGAGAAGAAGTACAAGCAGTACGAGCGCCTGGCGCAGCCGCGCATCCGCTCGATGTCGGCCGACGTCGACATCTATCCCGAGCGGCGCGCCGTCGACATCCGCGCACGCTACCGCCTGCGCAACGTGCACGACGCTCCCATCGCCGACGTGCACGTGCGCATCGATCCACACGTCGAGATCCGCTCGATCGAGATCCCGACCGCTACGGCGACGATCGAGGATCGCGAGCTCGGCTACTACGTCTACCGGCTGGCCCAGCCACTCGCGCCCGCCGAGGAGCGCGAGATGCGCTTCGAGATCGCGGTGCGCAACCCCGGGTTCCGCAACGGCGCCGAGGACACTCGCGTGGTGCGCAACGGCACCTTCTTCAACAACTACGACTATTTTCCGACCATCGGCTACTCGCGCGGCGGCGAGCTCGAGGAACCCAACCGCCGCCGCGAGCACGGTCTGCCGCCCGTCCAGCGTCTACCCGATCTCGACGACGCCGAAGCGCGCGGCCGCAACTATCTGACTGGGCAGGCGGACTGGATGGACTTCGAGACCACGGTCTCGACCAGCGCCGATCAGATCGCGCTCGCTCCGGGGTATCTCGGGCGCGAATGGACCGAAGGTGGCCGCCGCTATTTCCACTACAAGATGGACCGGCCGATTCTGGGGTTCGTCGCCTACCTCTCCGGCGACTGGCAAGTCGCCCGCGACCGCTGGAACGACGTCGCGATCGAGGTCTATCACCACGCGGGACACCCCTACAACGTCGCGCGCATGATCGACGCGGTGAAGAAGTCGCTCGACTATTTCACCCAAGCGTTCGGTCCCTACCAGCACCGCCAGGTGCGCATCGTCGAGTTCCCGCGCTACGCGCGCTTCGCGCAGGCGCTGCCGAACACCATCCCGTTCTCGGAGTCGATCGGCTTCATCGCGCGCCTCGATCGCAGCGACCCCGAGGCGATCGACTACGTCTTCTACGTCACGGCGCACGAGGTGGCGCACCAGTGGTGGGCGCACCAGGTGATCGGCGGCTGGGTGCAGGGGGCGACGGTGCTGTCCGAGACCATGTCGCAGTACTCGGCGTTGATGGTGATGGAGAAGGAGTACGGGCGTGAGCAGATGCGCCGCTTCCTGCGCTACGAGCTCGACCGCTACCTGCGCAGCCGGGGCGGCGAGCTGATCGAGGAGCTGCCGCTGCTGCGCGTCGAAGACCAGGGCTACATCCACTACTCGAAGGGCAGCCTGGCCATGTACGCGCTGCGCGATGCGATCGGGGAAGAGACGTTGAACGCGGCGCTGCGCCGCTATGCGTCGCGCGTCGCCTACCAGGAGCCGCCCTACACCTACACGCGCGAGCTGTTGGCCGAGCTGCGCCAGGCGGTGCCGCCCGAGCGTCAGGGTCTGCTCGAGGATCTGTTCGAGACCATCACGCTGTGGGACAACCGCGTCCAGGTGGCGAGCGCCGAACCGATCGGTGGCGGACGCTGGCAGGTGCGCCTCGAGCTCAGCGCCCGCAAGCTGCGCGCCGATGGACACGGCACCGAGAGCGAGATCCCGATGGACGACTGGGTGGACGTCGCGGTGTTCGGGGAGAGGGAGCCGGGCGGGTCCAAAACGGGCAGGCTCCTCATCAGTGAAAAGCGCCGAGTGACCAGTGGAACCCAGACTCTCGAGCTGGAGGTCAACGGCGAGCCGCTGCGCGCCGGGGTCGATCCGTTCCACAAGCTGATCGACCGCGATCCGGAAGACAACACGGCTGAAG
>DATAFT010000326.1:0-3784 GCA_036257295.1 Thermoanaerobaculia bacterium | reverse complement strand
GTCGCGGACCACATCGAGCACATCCGCCGGGTGGCTGGCGTCGATCACGTCGGCATCGGCTCCGACTTCGACGGCATCACCGCGGTGCCGCGCGGCCTCGAGGACGTCTCGCGCCTGCCCTACCTGCTGGCCGAGCTGCTCGATCGCGGCTGGAGCCGGGACGACCTGGCCAAGCTCTGCGGTGGCAACGTGCTGCGGGTGATGCGCGGCAACGAGGCGAAGGCTCGCGAGCTGCAGGCGGCGCGACCGGCGTCCGACGCGCTGATCGAAGAGCTCGACGCCGTTCCCGCGCGTCCGTCCACCGCGCCACCGCCATGAGCGCGGCGGACAGCGACCGGCCGTCCACGGGCCGTGGTTCCTCCGCCGCCGACACCGTGGCGCCTCGCCCCGCTTCGAGCGTGATCCTGCTGCGCGACGGCGAGCTCGGCCCCGAGGTCTTCATGGTCGAGCGCCAGCGCAGCGCGAGGTTCGTGGGCGGTGCCCACGTCTTTCCGGGCGGCCGCGTCGACCCCGAGGACGCGCTCGCCGCCGATCTCTGCGTCGGGCTCGACGACGCCGCGGCGTCGCGTCGTCTCAACGTCGAGCGCGGCGGGCTGGCGCACTACGTGGCGGCCATCCGCGAGTGCTTCGAGGAGGCGGGAGTGCTGCTCGCTTACGACGCCGCGGGCAGCCCCATCGGCGCCAACGGTGGACGAGAGGAACCGGAGCTCGAGGAAGCGCGCCGCGCGCTGAATGCGCGTGAGGTGGGATTTCTCGAGCTGGCGCGCGCGCACGGTTGGCGGCTCGCCGTCGATCGCATGCACTACTGGGCGCACTGGATCACGCCCGAAGACTCGCCGATCCGTTTCGACACGCGGTTCTTCCTCGCCACCGTCGGCGCCGATCAGAGCGCGGCGCACGACGAGGGAGAGCTCGCCGGTTCGGAATGGGTGAGACCGCTGATCGCGCTGCGCAAGGCCGAGCTCGGCGAGTGGACGATCATCTTTCCGACGCTCAAGAACCTGACCACCCTGCTCGGGTTCGCCACCGTGGCCGAAGCCGAGGAAGCCGGTGCTCGCCGCGGCGACATCGCGGCGCTCGAGCCTCGCGTGCTGCGCCGTCCCGAGGGCATCCAGGTGGTGCTACCCGGCGACGAGGGCTGGGACGAGGCCGGGCGATGACGCCGACCCCGGCGATGCCGGTCCCGGGCGAGCTGGTGCGTCTCGCGCCGGGCATCCGCCGCCTGACGCAGGACAATCCTTCGATGTTCACCGCGGTGGGCACCAACACCCACCTGATCGGAGAGCGGCGGATCTTCATCCTCGACCCCGGGCCGGAGAGCGACGCGCACTTCGAGCGCCTCCTCGCGGCAGTGGGTGACGCGACCGTGGCGGCGGTGATTCCCACCCACCATCATCTCGATCACTGGCCGCTCGCGCCGCGGCTGGGAGCCCACTTCCGCGCGCCGACTCTCGGCTTCGCCGCGTGCGGCGACTACGTGCCCGAGCGCACCGTCGCCGACGGCGAGGTGCTCGACTCGGGCGAGGTCCGCATGCGCGCGATCCATACGCCGGGTCACGCGCCCGATCACCTCTGCTACCTGCTCGACGACGGTGTACTGATGAGCGGCGACCACGTCATGGGCTGGTCGACCTCGGTGATCGCGCCGCCCGGAGGCAACCTCAACGACTACATGGCGTCGCTCGAGAGGCTGCTCGCACTCGATCTGCGCGTGATGTACCCGGCGCACGGATTCCCGATCGCCGACCCGCGCGCCCGCGTCGAAGAGCTGCGCGCGCACCGCGAGCAGCGCACGCGCCAAGCGCTCGAGGCGCTCGCGGCCGGCGTCACCGCCATTCCCGCCATGGTGGAGCGGATCTACGCCGACGTCGATCGGCGTCTGCACCCCGCCGCCGCGCGCTCGCTGCTGGCGCACCTCGACGCGCTGGTCGAGCAGGGACGGGTGCGGATCACGAAGCCGAGCTCGGACCCGCTGGCGGTCGGCTACGAGCTGACGCGGTAGCGCCGGAAGGGACAGCCACCACTCCCTCCGCCGCGGTCGCCGGAGGCGGCGTTGCGGGCGGAACGTTCACGGCGCGCCGGCGGCCCATCACTCCGAACGCGAAGTCCTGGAACCCGATCAGCTTGAGCGCCCACAACAGCGTAACGCCGACGAACAGTCGGGTATCGAATAGCCAAAGGAACAGCGGCGACGCCGAGTAGAGGCAGCGCACCGCCATGGTGTAGCGGTTCGAGGCGCGGTTGATCAACCCGCTCAGGTACTCGACCGCCGATCCTTCGTAGAGGTCGATCAGGTGCGCGTCGGCGCCGATCACCACGTTGAAGTGGCCGAGGTAGCGCAGTGCGGTCATGCAGTACGCGAATGCTGCGCCGAACACCACGATGAGGAGCAGCAGCTTCCCCGGCTGAGCGACGGGATGCAGGGTCTGACCGCCGTGAATGGGCAGATCGAGCGTGAGCTGCGGCCCCTGGATCAACAGGTTGGCGGTGAAGCCCATCAGGATGAGAGCAGACGACGCGAGCAGCGTGTTGACCATGGTCAGGTTGCGGGTCTGCTGCGCCGCCAGCAGCACGTCCTGATCTCGCAGCAGCCGCTCGATCCACGATCGCCGGTAGAGATCGATCCGCGTCTTCACGGCGCGATCGGGGAACAGGTTCATGAGCCACGGATAGATGCCGTGGTACACCGGAAACACGAGCACGAAGAGGACGAGCCCCACCGCGTCGAGCGGGTTCTGCAGTAGATCGAGGAAGTCGAGGCGGGCCATCGCCGCGAGTTTAACGCGGGGGTAGCTAACGCCAGGGAGCGCGCACGGGTTGGCGGCGGCGGTACAGCTCGAGTCGCTGGCGCGCCTCGTCGAGGTCGGGGCCGGTCACGCCGGCGCTCTCCATCCCGGCGATCGCCTGCTCCTCCATCTTCGCCGCCTCCTCGAAGCGGCCGAGCTCGGCCAGCGCCATCGCCATGGTCTCGGCATGCTGCGTGCTCGGCATGGCGTCGATCAGCTTCGATGCGATGTCGGCCGCCATCGCCCCGTCGCGCACGCTGTCTTCGGGGGCGGTCGCGAGCACACGCGCCAGCGTATCGGCGATGCGCGGGTCGGAAGGGTGCTTCGCGAGCGCCGTTTCCAGATCGCGCCGCGCCGCCGCGACGTCGCCGCCCAGGATGCGCGCGGTCGCGAGAGTCAGTCGCGCTTCCGCGCTCTCGGGCCCGAGATCGACGGCCTGTTCCTGATGCCGCACCGCCGACGCGAAGTCGCCGCGACGGCCGTAGAGGATCGCCAGGTTCTGATGAGCCTCGACCAGATCGGGATCGAGCTCGACCGCGCGCTCGAAGCGCTCGATCGCTCCGGTCGCGTCGCCCTCTTCGGCCAGCAGGCTCCCCATCTTGAACTGCGCGGAGGCGAATTCGGGCGCCAGCGAGATCAGGGTCTCGAGCTCGCGTCGCGCCTCGGCGGACTTGCCCTGCTGCTCGAGGACCTCGATCAACACCCAGCGCGCAGCGGTGGCGTTCGGATCGGCCGCCAGTGCCTCGCGCGCTTCCAGCACGGCTTCGTCGAGTCGGCCCTGCCGCGCCAGGATGGTCGCCAGCTCGGAGCGTCCCTCGACGAAGTCGGGGGCTCGCTCGAGC
This sequence comes from Thermoanaerobaculia bacterium, assembly GCA_036257295.1. Lineage (GTDB taxonomy): Bacteria > Acidobacteriota > Thermoanaerobaculia > Multivoradales > Multivoraceae > DATAFT01. The sequence goes on along the minus strand of DATAFT010000326.1, from coordinate 156 downwards.
ACGCTGCGCAGCTCGGCCGCCGCCTCCTGGTCGCGGCCGAGCCGCTGGTAGAGGCGCGCCAGCGTGAAGCGCCGCCCGATGCTGTCGGGGTCGAGCCGCGCTGCCTCGGCATAGGCGTCCGCCGCCTCGCTGGTCTTTCCCTTCGCCTCCATCACC
>DATAFT010000242.1:0-8099 GCA_036257295.1 Thermoanaerobaculia bacterium | reverse complement strand
GACAGCGGGGCGGGGGTGCTCCTGCGGGGGAGCTCTGGAGCGAGCGCCTGTACTGCGACCGTGAAGTCGCAGTGGTGGCAGCGAGCGGAAGCGCAGGCGCGCGCACGGCGCTCAACGCACTCCTCTTAGCGCGCGCCGGTCCCCCCGCAGGAGTGCCCCCGACCCGCACTCGCCCATCGCGGCGCCACCTATTCGGACGACTGCGCGTGAATTCAGTCGCTCGCCAACAACACCGCGGGATCGATACGCGCCCCACGCCACCGCACACCGAAGTGCAGATGCGGCCCACTCGCGCGCCCTGTCGCTCCCACCAACCCGACACGATCGCCGGCACGCACTTCCTGTCCTGGCTTTACCGCGATCTGACTCAGATGCAGATACATCGTGAACAGACCGTCGCCGTGGTCGATGAAGACGCTGTTGCCGCCGAAGAAGTGCTCCTCGGCCAGCGCCACCACTCCGGGCGCTGCCGCCAGCACCGGCGTGCCAGTGGTGGCGCGGTAGTCCTCTCCACTGTGTGGACTGCGCGGCTGGCCGTTGAAGACGCGCCGCTTGCCGAAGCTGCCCTGCGACTGCAGCCGTGCCAGCGGCGCCTTGATCGGCAGCTCGAAGTGTGGCGGCCCTTCGCGCGTCCACAACGCGTCGATACGGACGCGCTCGCGCTCGGAGCGGGCGAGGTCCGCCGGCGCGAGCTCGACGTGCTTGTCGGTGGGGAGGGTGACGTTCTGGACGGTGTAGGGATAGTCGCCGATCCGGACCGTGGCGCGATCCACCTCACCCGCGCGCAGGCGCTCGATCGCGATCTCGCCGGTGCGCTCCAAATCGACGCCGAAGTAGCAGGTCTCGCCGTGCGGTGGGTAGGAGCGACCGTCGACGCGACACTCGGAGGTTTCCGGCGCGCTCCAGCGCACGACGGTGCCGGGGCGGGCCGAGAGCCGCGTCGCCGCGGGCGGATCGGCGGCGGCGAGCGCGACACCGGCTCCGATCGTTGCGGCGTAGCCGGCGGCGTGAGCGATCGTGCGGAGGAGTGAAGGCGAGGGGAAGCGCAACACTGGCGTGATGCGATCGTAGCATCCGCTGGACCCCTTGGCGGCGCCGTGCCCGCGCCTCGTGTACGCTGCCGAGCGATTCCGCAACGCCTCGGCCCGAGCCCGGCCCGCGACTCGATGATGAACGGCAACGCGCGTCCCACCACCTGGCACTGGCGCCTGCTCGGACGCCTGGGCACCGACGTTCGCGTCGAGGAGACGCGCATCGCGACCCTGCTCTTCGCCTACAGCTTCCTGATCGGCGCCTTCCAGTTCGCCGCCAAGAGCATCCGGCAGTCGTCGTTCGTCGACAGCCTGGGCTGGACCCAGCTTCCGTTCGTCTACCTCGCGGTGGCGATCATGGCCTGGCCGCTGCTGCGCGCATGGAATCGTCTGGCCAGGGGGGTGCCCCTCGCGCGCTTCATCCCGCGATCGACCGTCGCGGTGATCGCCAGCATGGTCCTGTTCTGGTGGCTCTACGGCTATGTCTGGCCGTGGCCGCGCTTCCTCTTCTACGTCTGGATCTCGATCGTCACGCTGCTGGTGTTCAGTCAGTTCTGGAGCTGGGCGAGCCAGCTCCTCGACCCGCGCCAGGCGCGGCGGCTGTTCGCGTTCGTTCTGTCGGGCGCTCTGGTGGGCGGCGTCGCCGGCGGCCAGGTCGCCACCACGGTCACGCGCTGGATCGACGCGCGCGCCACGCTGCTCGCCGCCGCGGCGATCCTGCTCGCGACACTCCCGCTGATCGCCCGCATCCGCACGCTCTCGGCGGGCGTCGGTCCCGACGGGCGCCCGCGCCCGAGCGCCGCGCCCACCGACGATGCCGCCGGCTCTCTGCTCGAGATCTGGCGCTCGCCCCACCTCCGTTCGGTGGCGGCGCTGATGTTCCTGTCGATCATGGTGGCCGAGATCACCGACCTCCAGTTCAACTGGGTGGTCGAGCAGGCGACCGATCGACTCGACCAGCGCACCATGATCTTCGGCAACTTCTTCAGCGCGATGGCGCTCCTCTCCTTCGTGCTCCAGCTCCTGCTGACCTCGCGCCTGCAGCGTAGCCTCGGCGTCGGCGCCTCGATGCGCGTCCTGCCGGCGACCATGGCGGTCGGCACCGCCGGCGTGCTGGGAGCGGCCGCGCTGATGCCCGGCGCGCTGATCCACATGGTCGCCGCGTTGAAGATCGGCGAAGGCGCTCTCCGCTACTCGCTCGATCAGGGCACGCGCGAGCTCCTCTACGTACCGGTGCCGCAGGAGATCCGTCCCCGCGTCAAGACCACGATCGACGTCCTGCTCCAGCGGGTGGCGCGGGCGGTCGCCGCGGTGGTGCTGTTCACCGTGAGCTTCGGCTGGGTGACGCCGATCGGGATCAGTTGGATCGTCCTCGCGTTGATCGTGCTCTGGCTCGGCATGACCTATCGCGCGCGCCGCGACTACGTGGCGGCGTTCCGTGAAGGGCTGCTCGAGCACCGCATCGATCCCGACGAGCGTCTCGACCCTTCCGACGCGACCACGCTCAATGCGTTGGTGGCGTCGCTCGGTAGCAGCGATTCACAGGAGGTGCTCCACGCCATCGACCTGCTGGTGGCGCAGGGACGCGCGCACCTGATCACGCCGCTCCTCCTTCACCACGACAGCCCCGAGGTGCGCCGCCGGACCCTCGAGGTCCTACGCTCGCTCGAGCTGGTTTCCGCGCGCCCCGCGGTCGAGCGCTTGATCGCCGACGAGGACCCCTCGGTCCGGGCCGAGGCCATCCGCACCTTCGCCGCATTCACCGGTTCCGACGCGACCAAGCTCCTCGCGTCCAAGCTGCGCGACGCCGACCCGCGCGTTCGCGGCGCGGCGATCGTAGGTGTTCTCCAGCTCGCCCAGGACGAGAAGGCCAGCCGGGCAGCGCTCGGCGCGCTCGACGATCTCCTGACCGACAGCGATCCGGTGGTGCGCCAGCACGGTGCCCAGACCCTGGGAGGCTCTCCCAGCGAGCCCCCCCCACCCCAACCGGGGATGGGCCAGCCCCCCCCACCCCAACCGGAGATGGGCCAGCCGCTCGCCAACCGGATGCTCCGGCTCCTCTCGGACCCCGACCCCGAGGTCGTCCGCGCCGCGGTGCGCGCCGTGCGCCGCTGGAACGAGCGCGACGGAACGAACTTCCTGTTCGTTCCGATCCTGATCTCGCTGCTGCGCGAGCGGCGCTTGAAGCACGACGTGCGCGAGGCGCTGGTCTCCTGCGGCGAGGAAGCGCTGCCATTGCTGGCCCACTTCCTGCGCGATCGCGACGAGCACTTCTGGGTCCGTCTCGCGCTGCCCAAGACCATCGCGCGATTCCGTCCCGAGCCGGCGCGCGACGTGCTGCTCGGCGCACTGCCCGCCGACGAGACCGCGCTCGAGCACGCCATCATCGCCTCGCTGTCGTCGCTGCGCGCGCGCGAGCCCGGGCTGCGCTTCCCGATCGAGACGGTCGAGGAACTGGTGCGCGAGCAGGCCCGCCGATACCTGCGCGCGTTCGCCCGGCTCGACGAGCTGGTCGAGAGCGGCGACTTCCAGCCGCGCGGCACCCGCGTGGTGTGGCTTGCGGAGCGACCGCCGCGTCTGCTCGAGGCGCTCCTGATCGATCGCCTGAACGATCACGTCGGCAACCTCTTCGGCCTGCTGTCGCTGGTGCACCGCCACCGCGAGATCTGGATGGCGTACGAGCGCCTCAAGAGCGACGACGGGCGCACCCGCAATCACGCCCTCGAGTTCATCGACAACACGCTGCGGCCGGGCGTGCGCCGGCAGGTGATGACGGTGATCGACGACCTGGCGCCGGCCGAGCGGCTCGCCGCCGCCGGCGCCATGTTCCACATCGCGACCGGTGGCGGGCGCGTCGAGACCCTGCGCGGCCTGATCCAGGGCGCCTCCGGCGGCGACGTCGCCGCGCGCTGGCTGGGAGCCGCGGCCCTCGCCTACATCGTCGACGACGGGGTGCGCGCGCTGGTGCCGCTGGCCGAGGAGACCGCCACCCACGCCACCGATCCGCTGCTGCGCGAGACTGCGCGCTGGATCACCGAGCGGAGCCTCGCCCCGGCGCTGGGCTGGTAGACTGCCGCGATCGGCGGTCGTCCGGCACCACGCGCCAGATTCGGATCGCCCCACCCTTCCACACCTTGGCTCGCGACGGCCTCCTCCTCGTCAACCTGGGCACTCCCGACGCGCCCCGGACCGCGGAGGTGCGCCGCTACCTGCGCGAGTTCCTGTCCGATCCGCGCGTCTTCGACATGCACCCGGTGAAGCGCGCGCTGGTGCTCGAGCTCTTCATCCTGCCCTTTCGTCCGAGCCGCTCGGCCGAGGCCTATCGCAAGATCTGGGGCGAGCGCGGCTCGCCGCTCCTGTTCCACGGCCAGGACCTGGCCGCCAAGCTGCGCGCCCGGCTCGGACCCGAAGTTCCGGTCGAGCTGGCGATGCGGTATCAGAACCCGTCGATCGGCGCCGCGCTCGACCGGTTGCGCGATGCCGGCGCCGACCGCGTCGTGGTGGTTCCTCTGTTCCCGCAGTACTCGTCGGCGGCCTGGGGCTCCGCGGTCGAGAAGGTATTCGCTGAAGCGGCCGCGCGGTGGAACGTGCCGACGCTCGAGGTGATCGCGCCCTTCTACGACCACCCCGCCTTCCTCGACGCTGTGGCCGAGATCGCCCGCAGCGAGCGCGCCGGCTTCGACGCCGACTACTTCCTGATGAGCTTTCACGGACTTCCCGAGCGGCAGATCACCAAGAGCGACCTCGCCGGCGGCCGTCACTGCCTGCGGGACGGCTGCTGCGCTAGCATCGGCCCAGACAATCGTTTCTGCTATCGCGCCCAGTGCTTCGCGACCGCCCGTGGCATCGCGGAACGGCTCGGGCTCGCCGAGGGTCGTTGGGAGGTGACGTTTCAATCTCGACTCGGCCGCGACCCCTGGATCCAGCCCTTCACCGACGTGCGCGTGATCGAGCTCGCGCGCGCCGGCGTCAAGCGCCTCGCGGTCCTCTCGCCCGCATTCGTCGCCGACTGCCTGGAGACGCTCGAGGAGCTCGCCCTCCGCGCTCGCGAGGACTTCGTGGGCCATGGCGGCGAAGACCTGCGCTTGGTTCCGTCGCTCAACAGCGAACCGGTGTGGGTCGACGCGCTGCTCGCGATCGTCGCCGATCGAGCGTCGTTCCCGAGGCAGTCGAGTTGAGCGCGCTGCCGCAGATCGAGAAGGTCCTGCTGCTGCGCGGCGCGACCCTGTTCAGTCACTGCAACGCCGAGGCGGTGGTGCGCATCGCATCGATCGCGGTCGAGCGCCGCTTCGCGCCCGGCGACGACATCTACGCGGTCGGCGACGCGGCCGACGCCCTCTACTTCGTGGTCTCCGGCAACGTGGTGGTCGAACCGTCCGACGACGGGACGCGGTCCCTCGGCCCGCGCGACACCTTCGGCGTGCAGGAGATCCTGTCGGGACGACTGCGCGGCGCGCGGGCGCGCGCCACCGAGCCGACGGTGACGCTGGCGATCGAGGCCGACGACTTCTTCGACCTGCTCTCGCACGACATCGAGATCGTCAAGGCGCTGTTCCGCGAAGTGCTCGCCGAGCGCGGATCGCGCAATGGAGGCAGTCCATGATGCGCGCCATCAGGATCGCTCGCGCCGCAATGATCGCGCTGGCTCTGGCGCACGGTCTAGCGGCGGCCGCTTCAGCCTCTCGCGTGGTGGCGATCGGCGACGTGCACGGGGCTTACGAGCCGTTCCTCCAGATCCTCAAAGCGGCCGGCCTGATCGATCAGAAGCTGGCGTGGTCGGGCGGCGACGCCACCCTGGTCCAGCTCGGCGACTTCACCGACCGCGGGCCCAAGGTGCGCTCGGTCATGGATCTGCTGATGCGGCTGCAGGAGGAGGCGCCTGCAGGCGGCGGGCGCGTGATCGTCCTGCTCGGCAACCACGAGGCACTCAATCTGGTCGGCGAGCTGCGCGACGTGAGCAGCGACGCCCTGCTCGAGTTCGTCACCCCGGCCGAGAACGAGGAGCAGGAGGCGGAGTACCGCGAGGTGATCAAGGCCGGCCGGCTTCGCGCGCGCCTCACCGGTGCCCCGCGTCCGGTCTTCGACGACGCCGCGCACGAAGCCTGGAAGCGGGCGCACCCGCCGGGGACGGTCGGCTATCTACGGGCGCTTCTCCCCGACGGCCGTTACGGCAAGTGGCTCCGCGGCCTGCCCACGCTCACCGTGGTCGACGACGTGATGTTCCTGCACGCCGGTCTCGACCCGGCCATCGCCGGCGCCGACCGGGAGGAGATCAACGGGCAGGTGCGGCGCGAAGTCGAGTGGATCGACGCCTGCCGCGCGTCTCTGCGCGGTAAGGGGTACTTGACCGTCACCTCCACCAGCTCCGACCTGATCAGGGTCGGGTTCGCGCTGCTCGAGCAGCTCGGCGCGGCGCGCGACGGTGGACGCCTGGCCGAAGGAGAGAGCACTCTCCTCTCGACGCTGGAGCGCTGCGTCGACTACGAGAAGTGGCACCTGTTCTCGCCGGAGGGGCCGCTGTGGTTCCGCGGCTACGCCGACCCGAGACCGAGCCGCCCCGGCAGAGAAGGTTATGGATGGAGCGAAGCCGAAGGCGCCCCCCTCGTGGCCAAGATGCTCGCGTCGCAGGGAGTCCGGCACGTGGTGGCGGCGCACTCGCCGCGGGAGAGCGGCACCATCGGCGTGCGCTTCGGTGGCAGGGCCTTCCTCGTCGATACCGGCATGTTGGCCGAGGTGTACAACGGCAAGCCGTCGGCGCTCGAGATCGATCGCGGCGTCTTCACCGCGATCTACCTCGACCGCCGCGAGGAGCTATGGAACGACGAGCGAGCCACCGAGGTCGAGACCCAGGGAGTCGAGATCGCGCAGGCGGGGGCGGCCGCCGCGCCGCCTCGATCGAAGGCGGCGCCGCCGTCGTGGAAGTGGATCGGGCCCGAGGGCAAGACACTTCCCTTCCGCGGACCCGAGGAGCTCGAAGACTTCCTGCGCACGGCCGAGGTCGTCGACTCCGAGACGATCCCCGTCGGCATCAATCGGCCGCTCAAGGTGCGGCTCAAACGTGATGGCGTCGAGGCCCACGCGGTGTTCCGAACGGTGGAGGTCGAGGAGCGCAACAAGCAGGGTCCGGGCGGCAAGTTCTACCGCGACTTCCGAGACCACTTCGCCTACGAGTGCGCCGCATACGAGCTGGCCCGGGCGCTCGGGAACGACCGGGTGCCGCCAGCCGTTCCCCGTAAGCTCCAGGGCGTCGAGGGCTCGCTCCAGGCCTGGGTCGAAGACGCAATGACCGAAGCGAAGCGCGCCGAGAAGAAGGAGAATCCGCCCGACATGCTCCGCTGGGCGCACGTCCACGCGGAGTTGAAGGTGTTCGACGCGCTGGTCAACAACATCGACCGCAACGCCGGCAACGAGCTGATCGACCGCGACTGGAACGTGTGGTGGATCGACCACACTCGCGCGTTCCAGACCGAGCACGGGAACCAGCGCATCGAAGACCTGCGCCGGATCACGCCCGAGCTGTGGTCGGCCTTGCGCGAGGTGGAGCGCGCCCGGGTGCGGACCGTGCTGCAGCCGTTCCTGCGCGAAACCCAGCTCGACGCGCTGTTCGAGCGGTGGGAGCAGATCGTGCTCCGCTTCCGCACCTTGATCGCCGAGCTCGGTCCCGAGAACGTGATCATCGGGTTTTAAAGCGTGGTACTACCACGCTTCTAAAACTATTGTCTTGGCGCCGCGGACGGCGCTGGCGTGGCTTCACCACGCCTCTATCATTGGTGGTCCTCGCTCCACGGACTGCGCTAGCCGAAGATGCAACATCGCATCCCCACCGCCACCACTCGCACCCGTGCCTTCGCCCGCTCGAGCGGCCGCCCGGCGTTCCTCGCCAAGGGTGACGTCCTCAGGAGCCCGGTCACCGGCGCCGTATACCGTGTCGAGCGGATGCTCGGCAAGGGCGGCTTCGGCGAGGTCTACCTCGCGGCGCGGATGGGGCGATCGAGCACCATTCCGCGCGCGGTGTGCATCAAGGTCAGTCAACACATCGACGCCTGGATCCGCGAGGCGTACTTCGGC
>DATAFT010000218.1:0-2295 GCA_036257295.1 Thermoanaerobaculia bacterium | reverse complement strand
GTCCCTCCGCGCGGTTCGAGGAAACGCAGCCCGTGGCGCTCGAGCTCGAGCTCGGCGGTGATCGCGGGATGGAAGCGCTCGAGACCGGCGAACGTCGCCGGCGCGTGGAAGTCGGGGTGGATCTCGTCGGTCGCGAGGGCGCCGCCCACTCGCGGTTCCTTTTCCAGCACCGCGACCGCGAGCCCGCCGCGCGCGAGCATCGTCGCGGCGATCAGGCCGTTGTGCCCACCACCCACCACCAGGACGTCGAAGCGTTCGCTCATGCGCGATCGGCCAGGATGCGCTGGGCGGCGAGCTGGCCCGGCGCGCCCATCACGCCGCCCCCGGGATGTGCTCCCGAGCCGCACAGGTAGAGCCGGCGCACCGGCGTGCGATAGCCGCCCCAACCCGGCACCGGTCGCTCGAGGAAGAGCTGCTCGAGACTGAGCTCGCCGTGGAAGATGTTGCCTTCGGTGAGTCCGAAGGTGCGCTCGAGGTCCCACGGCGTCACCACCTGCCGATGGAGGATCGAGTCGGGCAGGTTCGGGGCGTACTCGGCGAGGGTCGAGATCACGGCGTCACCGAACGCATCGCGCTGCGTCTCCCAGCTTCCCTCGGCGAGGTGGTAGGGGGCGTACTGCACGAAGATCGACATCACGTGCTTGCCCGGCGGCGCCAGCGAGCGGTCCACCAGCGTGGGGATCACGATGTCCATGTAGGGTCGCCGGGAGAAGCGGCCGTACTTGGCGTCGTCGTAGGCGCGCTCGAGGTAATCGACGTCGGGGCTGATCGAGATCGCGCCGGCGAGATACGGCTCGGTGGGCTCGCCGCGGCGCCGCACCGGCTCGAGGCAGCGGAAGTCGGGCAGCCGGTCGAGCGCGAGATTCACCTTCCCTGACGAGCCGCGCGTGCGATAGCGCGCCACCTTGCCGCGGAAGTCGTCGTCGAGGTGGCGGGCGCCCACCAGGGTCTGGAAGGTGCGCACCGGATCGACACCGGAGACGACGGTGCGCGCCCGCACTTCCTCGCCATCGTCGAGGACCACGCCGCACGCGCCGTCCTTCTCCACCAGGATCTCGCGCACCGGAGCGGAGGTGCGGATGGTGGCGCCGCGCGCCCGCGCCGCTCCGGCGATCGCCTCGGCGACTCCGCTCATGCCGCCGCGCGGCAGGCCCCAGGCGCGCAGCTGACCGTCGATCTCGCCCATGTAGTGATGCAGCATCACGTAGGCCGAGCCCGGTGAGCGCGGGCCGAGGAAGGTGCCGATGATGCCGCTCGCGGAAAGGGTGCCAAGCAGTGCCGGCGTCGAGAACCAACGCTCGAGGAAGTCGGCCGAGCTCATGGTCATGAGCTTGGCGAGCTCGCCGATGTGATCGCGATGCGGGCGCAGCGCGCGCGCCATCGCGAGCAACGCGCGCAGGTTGTGGGCGCGCGGCTCGAGATCGCGCGGCGGCTCGATGCCGAGCAGGTCGCGCACGGCGAGCGACAGGTGGTACATGTGCAGGCTGAAGCGCTCGTAGCGCTCGGCGTCGATCGCGGAGTGGCGCTCGAGCTCGAGCCGCGTGTCGGCGGCGTCGTGCCAGCGCATCAGGTAGTCGCCATCGGGCATCGGCGTGAGCGTGCCGTCGAGCGGCAGCAGCTCGAAGCCGTGCCGAGGGAGATCGAGATCGCTGATGATGCGCGGGCGCAGCAGGCTGACGACGTAGGAGCAGACGCTGAAGTGGAACCCGGGATAGACCTCTTCGGTCACGGTAGCGCCGCCGACTCGCTCGCGGCGCTCGAGCACGAGAACGTCGAGGCCGGCGCCGGCGAGATAGGCGGCGCACACCAGCCCGTTGTGGCCACCGCCCACGATCACCGCGTCCCAGGTCTTGCTCATCGCAACGGATCGTTCCGAAGTCGAGCGAGTATAGGCCGCCGTACTATGCTCGCGCGCGCACTCGATGGCGATCGGCACTCCCTTTCATCCACGGACCGCCGCTCTGTGCACCAGCCATGCCTGGCGGCGATGGTCGGGGCACCTGGCGGCGTCGTCGTACGGTGACTTCGTGCCGCCGGAGTACGCGGCCATCCGCAACGCCACCGCGATGATCGACGTCTCGCCGCTCTACAAGTACACGGTCGAAGGACGCGACGCGGGAGCGCTGCTCGACCGCGTGGTGACCCACGACGTCGGGCGCCTCCAGCCGGGCCAGGCCCTCTACACACCGTGGTGCGACCGCTACGGCAAGGTGCGCCAGGACGGAACCGTGTTCCGTCTCGACTCCGATCGCTACCTGCTCGGCGCCGCCGAGCCCGCGATCGCCTGGTTGCACG
>DATAFT010000209.1:0-6148 GCA_036257295.1 Thermoanaerobaculia bacterium | reverse complement strand
CGATCGACTTGGGGTTGCCGGGATGGTGACGGACCGCCGCCTCGAAGTAATCGGCGAGCTCGGGCGCCGAGGTGAGCAAGCGCGCGTCGTCGAGCGAAAGGCCGTACTCCGCGCTGAACCGCGCGCGACGCTCCCAGGGCAGCTCGGGCAGCGCGCGGCGCAGAGTCTCGACGCGCTCGGCGGCGAGCACCAGCGCCGGCAGGTCGGGCTCCGGGAAGTAACGATAGTCGTGCGCCTCTTCCTTGCCCCGCATCGGCCGGGTGATGCCGGTCGCGGCGTCGAAGGTGCGCGTCTCCTGCACCACGTCCTCACCCGACTCGAGTCGGCCGATCTGGCGCTCGATCTCGTAGTCGATCGACTTGGCGAGGTTGCGGAACGAGTTGAGGTTCTTGACCTCTACCTTGGTCCCCAGCTCGCCTTGCCCGGCCGGCCGCACCGACACGTTGGCGTCGCAGCGCAGGCTTCCCTCTTCCATGTTGCCGTCGCTGGTGCCGGTGTAGAGCAGCACGCGATGGAGCGTCTGCAGGTAGTCCTGCGCCTCCGCCGCCGACCGCAGATCCGGCGCCGACACGATCTCGACCAGCGGAACGCCGCAGCGGTTGAGGTCGACCAGGCTCTGCCCCGGCAGCGCGCCGCCGCCCGGGGTTTCGTGCAGCAGCTTGCCGGCGTCCTCCTCGAGGTGCAGCCGGTGAAGGGCGATCTTCCTGGCGTGATCGGTGAGGGGCAGCTCGCCGCCCGACGCGATCGGCTCCTCGAACTGGGAGATCTGATAGCCCTTGGGCAGGTCGGCGTAGAAGTAGTTCTTGCGTGCGAACGTCGAGTGCGGATTGAGACGGCAGCCGAGCGCGAGCGCGAGGCGCGCCGCGAGGTTCACCGCCTCGCGATTGAGCACCGGCAGGCTGCCCGGGTAACCGGCGCAGACCGGGCAGGTGAGCGAGTTGGGCTCGGCGCCGAACCGGTTGGCGCAGCGGCAGAAGATCTTGGTCCGCGTCTTGAGGTGGACGTGGACCTCGAGTCCGACCACCGTTTCGTACTGCATCTGCGCTAGTTTAACCGACGTGAAGGAAGCGTTTTCCGAAGTCTCGCGACCGTTCGATGCGATCGCGAGCGCACTCGGAACGCCACCAGCGGTGGTCGAGTCCGACCGGCACTGGTGCTGGCAGGGAACGCTGGGTGAGGCACGCTTCGCGTTCTACGGCAAGGCCAGCAGCCCCGAGAGCGGAGGCGAGCGCGACCTCGACGCCGCGCTTGAGCGGGCCGGGCTCAGGCTGGCGACGCTGCGCCAGGTCCACTCCGCGCGCGTGATCGAAGCCAGCGCCGCGGGTCCGTGCGGCGACGGCGACGCGCTGGTGACGAGGGAGCACGACCTCGCGCTGCGCGTGGTGACCGCCGACTGCGTCCCGGTGCTGCTTGCTTCACCGGTCGCCATCGCGGCGGTTCACGCCGGGTGGCGGGGCCTCGCCGCCGGTATCGTGAGTGCGGCAGTGGCGGCGCTCGGTCCCGCCGCGCGCCCGCTGCGGGCCGTCATCGGACCCAGCATCGGCGGCTGCTGCTACGAAGTCGGGCCGGAGGTAGCCGAGCAGGTGGCGCGCAGTACCGGCAGCGCCACCGTGATCCTCGAGCGCGGGGACGGGCGGCGCCCGCATCTCGACCTCGCGCTGGCGGCGCGTCTCGAGCTCGCTCGCGCCGGGGTCGAGGAGATCGCCACCATCGACGCCTGCACGCGCTGCACGGTCGAGCGACTGTGGAGCTACCGGCGTGACGGCAAGCGGGCCGGACGCAACGTCGCGCTGATCTGGCGCGATCGAGAGCGAGCCTGAGCGGGCGCGAGCGTAACCGGATCGAAACGATCGGCTCGGCAACGGCCGACCGGGATCAGGACTTGGCGCGTCTCGCGCGACTTTTGCGGGTGGGGTCGATGCCGATCGAGCGCAGGAAGAGGAGGTCGTTGCCGTCGATCCTGAAGGTGGGATCGCCCGCTCTGATGCTGCCCACCTCGGCGGCCGACGGCGTGGCCGATGACGAGCGCGAGGACTCGGAGCGGCGCTTCTTGCCGGCCCCGCGCCGGCAGTCGACCACGAGATACAGCGAGTACCCGGCTTTCTGCAGCTCGCGCAGGCTGTCGTTGATCTCGGACGAGTCCGAGATCGCCTCGATCAACGCCTCGCCGAGACCTTGCAGCAGTCGTTGGAGTTTCTCTTCCAAAGCCCACCGTCCTCGCTTGGCGCTCGACTCCGAACCGGCAGACTACGCGGGCTGAAACGACCTGTCAAATGCCGGAGAGCGGAATCCAGCACGCCGATCTGCGTCGTTGGTTGCGTGCCGCGGAGGGCTTCGCGTCGGGCGGAGCGATCGCGATCGAGCCGCTGGCGGGTGACGTTTCGTTGCGGCGCTACTACCGGATTATCGGCGCCGCCGGGCGCGCGATCGTCGCTTACTACCCACCCGAGCTGCGCGCCGTCGCGCACCGCTTCGAGCGCACCACCGATCTCCTCCAGCGCGCCGGCGTGCGCGTCCCGGCGATCCGCCGCGTCGATCACGACGCCGGGCTCATGTTGCTCGAAGACGTCGGCGCCGAGACGCTGTTCGATTGGCGCGATCGCGGGTGGGAGGCGATCGCGCCTCACCTCGCCACCGCCTACGACGCGACGCTTCGCCTGCGCGCCATCGATCCCGCGGATCTCGACGCCGGAGGATCGTTGATGCCGCCGCTCGACGCCGCGGCGCTCGAGCGCGAGCTGGCGATGACCTGGGACGTCTTCTTGCTTCCCAACGGACTGGTGGGGGACGACCCGCTGAGCCATCGGCTGAGCGACCACCTCTCAGCTCTGTGCGCCGCCCTCGAGGACGGCGGTATGGTGCCCTGCCATCGCGACCTGATGGCGCGCAACCTGGTGCCCCTGCCGGCGAGCGGCGAGGTGGCGGTGCTCGATCACCAGGACCTGCGCCTCGGTCCGACCGCCTATGACGCCGCCTCGCTCTTCAACGACAGCCTCTATCCCGAGCCGCAGCAGGTGGATGCGATCGTGGGCGAGGCGCTCACGAGCAGCGCCGTCTATCATCGGGCGGCGGTGCAGCGGACGCTCAAGATCGTCGGCACCTTCGCCTCCTTCGCGCGCCGCGGCCATCCGCGACACCTCACGCTGGTGCCCCGGTCGTTGCGCCGGGCGCTAGATCACCTGGCCGCTCTGCCCGAGGGCGCGGGCCTGGCCGCCGACCTCGAGCGAAGGTGGGCGAGTACCCTCTGTTAGAATGAACCGCTCGGTGCGCGGGCGAACGGCGAGCGTACCGGACCGCGTCACCGCGGAGGCCAACATGACCCAGTTACAAGCGATCCCACTGCTGCTCGGCTCGCTCGGGTTCCAGGAGCTGCTGCTCATCTTCTTGATCGTGCTGGTGATCTTCGGATCGACCAAGCTGCCAGCGCTGGGTAGAGGGCTCGGCGAGGGGATCCGCAACTTCAAGCGCGGCATCAAGAGCGACGAGCCACCCGCGCTCGAAGAGCGCCGCGCCGACGACAAGGCCGGCTGATCGCTCGCGGCGCGACCCACCACGGTCGCGCAGACCGCTCTCGAATTTCTCCCAGCCTGATCAGGTTCCGACTACAGCGAGCGCCGCGCGCCGCGGCGCTTCTTCTGCGGCCGTGCCTCGGCGAAGTCCGAGTCGGACATGCCGAGGTTGGTGATCTTGTTGCGCAGCGTGTTGCGATGCACGCCGAGGAACTTCGCCGATTTCGAGAAGTTGCCGTTCTGCGATCGCAGCGAGGCGAGAATGAACTGCTTCTCGAACTCGTTCCTCGCCTGCTCCAGCGTCAACCCGCGTCGGACCAGCTCACCCACGAGCCGAGTGAGTTGGCCGTTCAGACTCTCACCGCTCAACCGCGCCTCTCTTCCTCGAAGGGATCGACGGACCATACACCAGAAATTCTTCACCGCGCAACGCATCGATCGATGAAGAATGTGAAGACTTGGCCGCGGAGCGGAGCGAATGGTGAAACACCATTCGCGGAGCAGCGCCGTCCGTGGCGCCGAAGACATCGGCGAGCGGAGCGTGGTATTCACCACGCTCCGCGAGCTAGTCGGCTAGCGCGAGATCACCGACGTACATCGGGAAGCGCGAGGTGATGACCTTCGCCACCGCTGTGTGCGGGCGCACCGACATGATGGCGATCTCGCCGAGCACGATCGGCGGCACGTTCCTCGCTGGCAACCGATAGACGGTCAGTACGTCGCCGGGGAAGAGGTTCTGGTCCTCGCCCCGATCGATGAACACGACGTGGTCCTGGCCGAGCGTCACCAAGCGATCCTTGGCGAAGACGATGGTGGCGCCGCCGGCGATGGCGTCGGCGCTCGACGGATCCGTGACCGGCCGCATCGGCTCCTTGCGCTCGGAGGGCACCGGCTCGGCGACGAACGTCTTGAGCGTCGAGCCGATGACCATCGGATCGCAGCTCTGCACGATCTCCCCGATCGCGGTGTTCTCCTGCACGGCGAGCACCAGCACGCGACCTTCGTACGCGTAGTAGCGACCGATCGGCTTCCCACCGCTGGGATGGTGGACGACGTGCTGCGGCTCCACCGCGGAGAGCAGGTCACCCGGCTGCAGACCGCTCGACGAGCCCTGATCGAGATAGACGATGTCGCCGAGATAGAGACCGTACTTGACGGTGTCGGCGGCGCCGAAGCGGGCCTGGATGGGAGACCGGACGCCCTTGTGCTCGAACGAAGGCTTGAGGAACTCGTACTCGCTGCCGACCAGCCGATACGGGAACTCCTCGCGCAGATCTCCGATGTATCCGCTGCAGTAGATGTCGTCGGCGCTGCCGAGTTGGACGAACGGATAGCTGGGAGAACCGATCTCGACCGCTCCCTTGGACGCGGTGACGCCGGTCTCCCCGGGCTCGCCCGGAGCGCCTTCCGGCTCGGTCGGCGTGAGCTCGGTGGTCTCGGCGGCGGTCGGCGTCTCGGGCTCGGCAACCTGGAGCCCGAGCAGGAGCGGGTCGCCCGGGTAGATCCAGTGCGCGTCCAGGATGTAGCGGTTGCGCTCCCAGATCTGCGGCCACAGATAAGGATCGCCGAGGTTCTTCGCGGCCAGGTCCCACAGGGTGTCCCCGGGGACGATGGTGTAGACCTGCGTCCCCTCGGGGAACGAGGTCGGCGGATCCCAGGCTGTCCAGTGGTCGCCCACCAGGTGCAGATCCTGAGGCGGGGTCTGCCCTGAGGCGGCGGCGGCCAGGGCGAGCAGAGAAGCGAGCGCCAGCGTTCTAGGTGTCACCGACGACCTCCTGCCAGAGCCCTCTCGACGAGGGGAACCGGGCGACGATGCGCGGCTACGAATTGCGCTTATCGATACAAACCTATTATCAAACAAGCAAATTGACGTCGGCCTAACTTAGTGCCGGCGCCTTGTTTTGTCAAGACTTAGGCGGGCCGGACCCGAGGCGGCAGCCGGCCGGGCCCCGGCCCCAGGGCCCCGCTCACGCTCCGCCCAGGCGCTGGCGGCGCTTGGCCGCCTCGGCGCTGGCGGTGCTCTCCGGGAACCGGCGCTCGAGCTCGAGATAGGTGGTCCGCGCACCCTCGGCGTCGTTGAGGCGCTCGAGCACTCCGCCGGCGGCGAGGAGCGCGTCCGGCGCCTTGTTGCCATCGGGGTGTTCGCGCAGGGTCTGCCGGAACGCCGCCAGCGCGGACTGGAGCTCGTTGCGGCCGAGCCGGCACTCGCCGATCCAGAACTGGGCGTTGTCCCCGAGATCGGTGGCCCCGTAGACGGCGAGGAAGCGCTGGAAGGTCTCCTCCGCGTCGACGTAGCGGCCCTGGTGATACAGGCTGTAGCCCTGGTCGTAGAGCGCCTGCGCCGCAGGAGTGATCTTGGTCTCACCCGCTACCAGCGACCCGGACGGACCGTCATCTACCGTCGGCGCCGGCGCGGGTCGCTCGGCGGACGTTCCCGGCGCCACGCTCGGAGCCTCCACCGGGCGGGTGGCCGCAATCGCAGGAGCGGTCGGCGGCGGTTCTTCGTCCACGACCGCCTCTTCCTCCTCGAGCGGCTCTTCGAGGTCCGAAACCTCGATCACCTGGACCGTTCGCGGGGCCGGTACCTTCTCCTCTTCGAGGCCGCGCGGCGCGTTCACGCGCGCCGCGGCGGCGGCCCG
>DATAFT010000176.1:0-10499 GCA_036257295.1 Thermoanaerobaculia bacterium | reverse complement strand
GCGCACGCCGAGAGCGCTCGGGTCGGAGCCTTCGAGCCAGACCAGGCCCACCAGCCTGCCGGACTCGACCAGCGGCTGCGGTGAAACCGCGGTCGCGGAGCCCGAAGGCGGGACCGGGAGCTCCTTCATCCCTTTCTCGTTGCTTCGAAGCAGCACCAGCTCCGAGCCCGCGCCGTTCTCGACCGCCCGGTAGCCCGCCAGCAGCCAACCGGTGTCGAGCGCCGCGGCGGCCTCGAACACCGCTCTCCGTTGGCTCGGCAGCGACACCGGCTCTCGACCGTTTTCGAGCAAGGCATAGCCCTCGTCCCCCCGAACCAGGACGTACGAGCGACCCCCGAACGATGCTTGTTGCAGCGAGGTCTCTTGGGCGTGTATCGGCGCGAACAAGGCCAGACAGCCGAGCACAGCCCGAGCTACCCGAGCCGCCCCGGGCTTCCAAGACACGGGGGCATCTTAAAAACCGCTTGGAGGACTGTCAATTTCAACAATGACCGGGGCGGTGGCGGCTCCCGCCCCGGCGGCGACGCGCAGGGGCTCGGGGCTGTGAGGTGGTGGCTCGGTCCAATGTTTTCGAGTTTGCATCCAATGCACCCAGGCAGTACACTCCCGCGGTCTCGGTCGGTCCCACGGTTCCCGCGCAGGCCACCGCCCGCCTGTGCTGCAAGGAGAGCGATGCGTAGGTTTCTGGTAGCCGCCATGGCGTGTGCGGCGCAATTGGCCTCGGCGGGTGCGTACGCCCAGAGCCTGTACGTTCCACTGACGTCGTACCCGGGCGACGGCACCGTCCTCGAGCTGGTCGCGGTCAATCCCGACCCGGAGATCACTCGTGTCTTCTCCGGCGTGGTCTTTGCCGAAGGCGCCAACGGCGTCGCCGGCACCGGCACTCCGACCGAGCAGATCGGCGTCGCACCCAACAGCACGCGGGTGATCGTCGGACCGAGCGGCATCGGAATGTGGCGATTGAAGGGCTACGCCGGCCTCCAGCTCAGCGCGCGACTGCGCATTCCGGGCGGAGCGTCCCAGCATCAGGGGGACGCAGTGCCGATCCTGAGCGGCGACAACGCGATTCCGGCCAACACCACGGTCGAGACGTCGTCACTGATCGCGGCCCCCGGATACCTCACCGACTTCGGACTGTTCAACGCTGGCGAGCTGCCGGCGAGCTGCACCGCTCGCGTGCTCCTCGCCGACGGCGCGCAGGTCGGTCCGAGCTTCCTGCTGCTGGTGGCGCCGCTCTCCTTCACGCTCTACGAGCGCGTACCGACCGCTCTCGTCGGCGCGGCTCAGGTCGCCAACGCGCGCGTGACGATGCACTGCGATCAGCGGTTCTTCGTGCTGTCGCGCACCGTCAACCCGCAGACCGGCTACGTCTCGATCCACACCGCTTCGACAGCGATCGCGCGCGGCTTCCCCGACCCGGGCTCGACACCGCCGCCTCCTCCCCCACCGCCGCCGGGCAACTCGCCGCCGGCCGCGACCGCGCTCGAGCGGTACACGCAGGCGGGCGCCTTCTACACGCCTTCCACCGCCCAACCCGAGCTGCTGATCCAGCTGCCGGTGACGCCCAATGTCGCGTTCAGGTCGCTATCCCTCTCCTTCAAGCTCCAGCACGGTGGATGGAACGCCGCCAATACCGAGGCGGTGATGAATCTCGCTTACCTGACACGGGGCGACTTCACCGGCGACGCGTTCGCGTCGATCACGGCGCGCGGCCCCGATCGCAACGTGGTGCGCAACGAGATCACCGTCGACCTGCCGCAGGGCCAGGCGTTGTCGCGATCGAAGACGTTGATCCTCGAGCCCGGACAGCTCTACGGCATCGACTACCTGTACGACTGGACGGCGGGCACCTTCACACTGACGATCAGCGATGCGTTGGGGCCCATCAAGTTCATCTCGGGGCCGGCGACCGGACCGGTGTGGACCAAGAACAAGATCTGGACGATCCTCTTCTCGGAGGCGGCCCGCGAAGGACATGCGCCCACGCTGGGATGGATCTACAGCGATCTGGTGATCGAGTGGAGGCCCTGAGTCGGCCGACCGGTCGACGAGAAAAAAGTGTTTGTTGATGCTGGTTTCGACCCGAAATCGCCAGTTGCATTTATGCGCTTGAAGCATTAGACTTTGCCGGCCTCGAGCTCCGACCAGAATTTGGACCGAGCCCAGCCCACGGGTTGGTGGGAGCACGAGACATCAGAATGCCCTCTTCGCTTAACCTTCATCCAACAGAGTCCCGACCGTCGCCTCAGGGAAGGAGTCCCATGCGCCAGCTGACCTCAGTGCTCGCAGTGTGCGCCGCGCTCGCCGTCTCGATCTCGTCCGCGCACGCAGCGCAGCTTTACGTGCCGATGACGAACTACCCCGGTGATGGCACCACGCTCGAGATCATCGTCACCAACCCAGACACCGTCGCGAGGACGTTCACCGGAGCCATCCTCGCCGAAGGCACCAACGGCAACGTCGACACCGGAACGCCGACCGGCGCCGTGACCGTCGACCCCGGCGCCACCCGCGTGATCAAGGCGCCGCCCGGCACCGGAACCTGGCGCCTGAGTGGATTCGATGGCCTCGAGATCAGCGCCCGCATGCGGGTCCCGACCGCGGCCGCCGACTATCAGGGTGAAGAAGTCCCGCTCCTCGACAGCGACAACGCGCACCCGGCGAACTCGACGGCGATCGTGCAGTCGCTGCTGGCGGCTCACGGCTACCTGACCGACTTCGCGCTGTGGAACGCCTCGAAGGCGAACATGCGCTGCGAGGCGTCGGTCCACCTCGCCAACGGCACTCAGATCGGTCCCGATTTCCTGATCCACGTCGCTCCGCTCTCGCTCACGTTGTTCGAGAACGTGGCGGCGGTGGCGGTGATCCCCAACCTGGTCTCGCAGGTCCGCATCGGCATGAAGTGCGATCAGGCTTTCTTCGTCTACTCGCGCACCGTCAATCCGCAGAGTGGCTATCTGGCGATCCACACCGCGGCGAGCAGCATCGGGGACGGTCTGCCGAATGCCGGCTCCACGCCGACGCCGCCGCCTCCACCGCCGGGTCCGCCGCCGCCGAACAGCGGCCCGCCCCCTCCCCCGCCGCCGGACGGTGGTGGCAGGCCGGCCACCCAGGCCGCGGAGTTCCGACGCAACGGGACTTTCTACACGGTGACCAACGGTGAGCGCGCGCAGATCCTCGGCATGGGCGTCCCGGCCAACGTCATCTACTCCGAGTTCCGCGTCTCGTACAACTTCCATCACGGTGGTTGGAATCGCGGCTTGCCGGACGGCATCCACAATTGCGGCTACATCACGCGCGGCGGCTGGAGCGGCGACGTCTTCATGCTGGTCACCACGCGCGGCCCGAACCGGAACCTGGTCCGCCAGGAGATCACCGTCGATCTGCCGAGAAACTCGATCTCGCAGAAGACGGTCAACGCGCGGCTCAATCCGGGCTCCGACTACCATGTCGACTACACCTACAACCACAAGCAGCGGCAGTGGCACCTGGTGATCAGCGAGTTCGGAGGCGGCAACGTGGTCGACGTGTCGGGCCCCACCACCGGACCGATCGCGACCAAGGGTGGCGCGTGGAAGATCTTCTTCTCCGACGAGACCACCGCTGCGCACGTCACCAGCCTCGGCTGGACGTTCAGCGACCTGTTGGTGCAGTGGATCCCGTAAGCGGGGAGTGACCGCGAGTACAGTTCGCTCGTGATGGTGTTCTGGTCACGAGCCGCTCTCGTCGTCGTTCTCGGCGCCGGGGGGATCCTGGCCTGCGGCGGGTGCTCCGCCCCGCCGCAGCAGGCGCCACCTCCCGCCAACATCCTCCTGCTCGTGGTCGACTGCCTGCGGGCCGACCGCGTCGGCGCAGCGGCGTCGTACAGCCGCGCGGTGGCGCCGCGGCTCGAAGCGCTGGCGGCGGCCGGCACCCGCTTCACGCGAGCCTTCGCCCAGGCGAGCTGGACGCGACCTTCGGTTCCCACCCTGCTCACCGGCCTCTACCCGTCGGAGCACGGCCTCGGCGCTTTCCTGCAGGAGGGAGACGAGGTCATGGGCGGCAGCCTGTCGCCGGCGGCCGTCACCGTCGCCGAAGCGCTGCGCGCTCTCGGCTACTCCACCGCGCTGTTCGCGCAGCAGAACCAGCTCGCTCCCAGGTTCGGTCTCGATCAGGGCTTCGACGTCTACGACCACAAAGCCTCGCGCGCCGCGCACATCCACGAGGAGCTCCTGGGCTGGCTCGACGCCGAGCCCAAGCGACCGTTCTTCGCCTACCTGCACTACCTCGAGCTGCACTGGCCCTACTGCGCGCCGCCGGCGACGCGCGGCGTCTTCACCGCCGGCTACCAGGGCCGGCCGCTCTGCGCCGACTGGCGGCGCCTGCGCGAGGACATCCGATCCGGCGCGGTGACGCTCGCCCCCGAAGAGGTCGACGCCATGCGCGGGCAGTACGACGAGGAGCTGCTGGCGCTGGACGGCGAGATCGGCCTGCTGTTCGATCGGCTGCGAGAGCGCGGGCTGTGGGACGACACCTTGATCGTCCTCACCTCGGACCACGGCGAGGAGTTCTTCGAGCATGGCGGCATGGCCCACGGCACCAGCCTCTACGACGAGCTGATCCACGTTCCGATGGTGCTCAAGCCGCCGGCGAGCTGGGGCACGACCGCAGGCAGCGCGGTCAATGCCCTGGTCGAGCACCGCGACCTGCTGCCGACGTTCATCGACGCGGCCGGGACCACGCCGGCGCCGACCGGCGATCGCCGGAGTCTGAGGCAGCGGATGCTCGGCGGCGGCGACGGCGAGCGCGAGTTCGTGGTGGCGGAGCTCGGAGACACCATCGCCGTGCGCACCCTCGATCACAAGCTCATCGTCGAGCGCGGCACTCCCGGCCAGCTGTTCGATCTCGCTCGCGACCCCGGCGAGCTGCACGACGTCGCGGGCGAGAACGAAGCGACGGTGACCCGGCTCGAGAGCTTCCTGCGGCGCTGGCGCGCCGGCCTTCATCCCATCAAGCCCGGCGCCGAGACGCTCGACGACGAGACCGTCGAGGGCCTTCGCGCGCTCGGCTATCTGTGAACGGTACAGCCCTTCTCTCGGGCGCGCGCTCGACCTGCCGCCGGTCTAAGCAATCCGCTCGAACCACATCGATCCGAAGTGCGTGTCGTGGTCCTCGGGCTCGACCGAGCGATACCCCGGAATCACCCGACGAAGGAACGCCTCGTCGAAGTGACGCACGAGCGGCAGTGAGAGCACCACGCGGAACGACCGGTTGAACGACAGGAAGGCCTGCAGCAGCATCGCCTCGGTCCACAGCATCGGCCAGGTCCGCCCCAGCACGTAGCGCTCGGCGGGATGCGGCGTGTTGTAGGGGAAGTGCACGTCGTGGGCGTGCACCAGGACGCCCGGAGCCAGTGCGGGCACCACCTCGAGGTAGAGATGGGGCACGTCGCCGTCGATCTTCACCACGTGGGTCGAGTCGATGAACAGGACGTCGCCCTGGCCCAACCGGCCGAAGAAGGACGGCTCGACGTCCTGCACCTCCTTCGCCACCACCGTGACGCGATCGAGCGCCCGCACCGCCGGCCGCACGTGGGGGTCGATGCAGACGATCTCGCCGGGAGACCCTTCGGCGGCGTTGGCCTGGAGCGCGAGCGACGCGTAACAGGTCGAGAGTCCCGATCCCACCTCGACGAGCTGTCGAGGTCGTCTCGCCCGCAGCACCAGGAACAGGAACATGCCGTCGAGCACGGTGAAGCCGGGGCCGAAGCCTTGGCCCTTGAGCTCGGCGTAGGAAGGCACCGCGTCGAAGCTCGCCCCGTGCTCGCGCAGCAGCCGCTCGATCAGAGCGCGCATGGCGTCGAGGTCGTAGTCGATGCCGGCAAGCGCGCTCGGCCGGTCCCAGCGGGCGCGCCGGCGCGCCAGATCGGAGTACACCGGCAGCGGAGAGTAGTAGTCGCGGCTGCGCGCGACGTTGAGGCCGAGGCGGCAGGAGAGGTCGACCAACGCGCGGACGGCGGCGCGATAGGCCCGACGCGCTCCGCGGATGACGCCGCTCTCCCCGGCGCTCACGCCGATTCCGCCAGCCGCCGCCAGCGCAGGTCGGGCTGCAGGTCGCCGTCGGCTAGGAGACGCCGGATGCGCCCGAGCCGCGAGTAGACCGGGCCCTGGAGGTCTTCGAGGCGAAGCCCGGCGGCAAGGTAGGCGGAGTGGAGCTCGCTCGCTCCGCGTCGAGCGTCCCAGTGCAGCTCGAGTCCGGGAAGCGCGCGCTCGAGACGTCCGCAATCGACGCGATAGGTGCGCAGATCCGGGCTCGCTCCCGGTGCGATCTCGACCACCGAGCCCGGGACCGTCTCGGCGACAATGTCGGCCAGCTCGCGAATGCGGTAGTTCTCGCTGGTGCGACCGACGTTGAAGGCGCGATCGTGGATGCGCTCGCGCGGCGCGGCCAGCACCGCGACGAAGACGCGACTGATGTCCTCGATGTGGACGATCGGACGCCACGGGGTCCCGTCCGACAGGAGCTTCACCTTGCCCGTGGTGAGCGCCCACGCCACCAGGTTGTTGAGCACGAGGTCGAGGCGCAGGTAGGGGGACACACCATACGCAGTGGCGTTGCGCAACGAGGTCGGGCTGAAGCGGTCGCCGGCGAGCGCCGAGAGGGCGCGCTCCACCTCGACCTTGGCGACGCCGTAGGGAGTCACCGGTGCGAGCGGCGAATCCTCGTCGCGCAGATCGTCGCCGCCGGCCCCGTAGCAGCTGCACGACGACGAGAACAGGAAGCGCTCGACTCCGGCGTCGCGCGCGAGGTGAGCCAGGCGCAGCGTCGCTTCGCCGTTGATCTCGCGCGTGAGCCCAGGGTCCAGATCGCCGAGTGGATCGTTGGATAGATTGGCGAGATGGACGACGGCGTCGAACCCTTCTAGATCGCGCCGCGTGACCGAGCGGAGGTCGCGCGCGATCTCCGGCACCGGCGTGGGCTCGGATGCCGCGACGAAGCGACAGTCGCGGAACCAGCCGGTGTCGAGCCCCACCACCTCGTGCCCGGCATCGATCAGCATCGGCGTCATCACCGCGCCGATGTAGCCCAGGTGACCGGTGACCAGCACTCTCATCGAGGCTCGCTCGCGGCGGCATCGTCACCGCTGGACGACTCCGGACCCAGCCTCATCCTGCGCGCCATGGAGGCGAACCTCGGATCCTGGCGCAGCGTCGCGAACGCCGGCGCGGTGACCAGGTAGACCAACCCGGGGTCGCGGATCTCGAACGCGCGGTCGAGCCACCGCAACGCCTCGCTGTACCGCTCGAGACCGGCGTACACCACGGCGACGTCGAGCGGCGAGACGTACTCACCTCGCCGCGGGTGCGTGAGCCGACGGGCGATCGCCTTCGCTTCGCCGCGGCGTCCGGCGCGCGCCAGTCCCCAGGCCAGGTCGGCGCTCTCGTCCACCGCGCCGAGCAGCTCGGCGGCGCGGCGCAGTGACGCCAGACCCTCTTCGATGCGGCCCTCGCCGATCAGCAGATAGCCGAGCTCCCGGTACGCCAGGCTCGATTGCGGAAAGCGCTCGACGACACGCCGCAGATCGCGCTCGGCGTCGGCGGTTCGTCCGGCCGCCGCCACCACGCCCGCGCGCTTGGCGTGGAACAAGCTCGAGGTCGGCTCCAGCGTCACCGCGTGATCGAAGGCCTCGATCGAAGCGTCGAAGCGGGAGGTCGCCATCAGCATCATGCCGTACCAGTGCCACGCCGGAGCGTAGCCCGGATCGAGCCGCAGGGACTCGCGCAGCATCGACTCGGCGGCGGCGAAATCCCAACCGTCGAGGTACTCGATCAACCCCATCGCCGCCCGCGCCGGCGCGAGCTCGGGTTCGAGCCGCAGCGCGGCGGCAGCCTCGGAGCGCGCGGTCACGAACAGTGGGTGTGGAGGCTTGACCGAGTAGAGCGCGAGTAGGCTGGCGGCGGTGGCCGCGCCCGCATGCGCTCGCGCGTGCGCAGGATCGAGGCGCGCCGCGTCGAGGAAGAGCTCGAGGCTGGCTTCGAGGTCCTCGGTCTTTCGGGTGGCGAGCCGAGCTTCGGCATCCTGGTAGAGCGACTGGGCCGTCGGCGGGGTTTCGGCCCGCGACAGCCGCGCCGCGGCAAGGACGCCGCACAGCGCGACAGCGAGCGCGTTCGCGAGCCGACGACGGGAGGGACGGAACCAGGGATCGATCACTGCTCGGCGCGCTCGCGTCGTGACGACTCCTGGCGATCGGGGGCGACGCGAACCGACTTCCAGTCGCGCAGCATGACCTCGCCGGGGGGCTGGCCTCTACGCTTCGAGACATCGGCGCAGCTCGCGTAGTGAACGCTCACCTGACGCGCGGCGCGGGCCGAAGAGAACGCCGCCGCCAGCGACGCCGCGAAGCGGATGGTGTCGCGATCGAGCTCGACGCCCGATTCGCCGATCAGGACGATGACGTGCGATCCCGGCTGGCCCGAGACATGGAAGAAGACGTCGCGCGGCCGCGCCAGCTTCAGACTGAGGATGTCATTCTCTTCGGCGCTGCGGCCGACGAGGACGGTGTGACCGGAAGGTGAATCGTAGATCCGGGCAACCCGCTTGCCCTGGAAGATGCCCGACTCGGGGTCGCTCTCCGGTGGCCGCTCGCCACGTCCACCGCCGTCGGCCAACGAGCCTCCCCGATCCAAACGAGACGCGTCAGCGCTCGATCGAGCCGGCGCCTTCTCTGACCGCGCTGCTCCAGTCGATGGAGTCGTCGACGGCGGGTGGGCCGGCCGCCGCCTTCTGCTCCCGGCGCTCCATCTTCTTGGCTATCTTGTCGCGCCGGCGCTGCTGGCGCTGTCTCTCGCGCTGCCTGCGCGCCATCGATGCTTGATTGGTGGCCATACATCCCTCCTTGTCGGGGCCCCCTGGGACGCGGACCTGGGAGCGACGAAAGAAGCCGCGATCTGCTCGACCGTCTGAGCGGGACCGGGCAGGACACTACCGGGCCCGAGTGTAACAGACGGTCCGGGCGAAAAACGAGCCTGATCAGGGCTTCGGCAGGGACCAGGCGCCGCGCACGCGCACCTCGATCGTGTCCCAGCGCGCCCGCGCCAGATCGGTGGCGAGGTCTACGTCGCGGGTGTAGCGGCGCGGCTCGATGCGCCGGCACGGGATGCGGAAGCGAGTCGCTCCGGCGAGCGGCAGCGGATGGATCACCAGATCCCCGTTTTCGCGCCAGAAGCGCCGACCGGCGCGCTCTCGGTCGCCATCGAAGCAGCGACAGGCCACCAGCGACAACGCGTCGGTGAGCTGGATCCAGGGATAGTCGTCGAGCAGCGCCGATTCGCTGATGCCGGTCGCCTCCAGCAGCTGGTCTCGCGAAGCGCGCACCTCCTCGAGCAACTCGGCGTACTCGTCGCCGGCGCCAAAGGAGGCGTGGAGCGCCAGCGCATGCTGGTGGATGAGCAGTGCGGCATAGGGTCGCTGCTCGCGATAGCGGCGGATGCCGCGCCGCCAGATCTCGATGCGGTCCGGCGCCGGCAGCGACAGGAAGCCGTGGGGCTCGCCGCTCGAGCGATCGACGCGCGGCGCGGAGTCGGCTTCGCGCCAGCCGTTGTCGTGCTCACGGGCGGCGAACACGATGTCATCGCGGCGCGGATGGCCGGGCAGCCCGTCGGCCCGCCACAGCGAGAGCAGCTCGCCCGAGAAATGCGCGTGATCGTTCTGCGTCACCAGCAGCAACGACGGGCCATCGTGAACGACGATCACCGCCCCGGATGCTACTCTGCCCGGCCGTGCCCCCCGCGCACCCCGACCCGCTCGCCATCTTCGCGCCCGATCTCTACCGCGGCCGGGTGGCGCTGGTGACCGGTGGCGGCCGCGGTCTCGGACGCTCGATCGCGCTCGGTTTCGCGCGACTCGGGGCCGACGTGGTGATCGCGAGCCGCGATCCCAAGAACCTCGAGCCCACACGCGACGAGATCGAGGCGGCGGGCGCACGGTGTCTCGCCGTGCCCACCAACATCCGCGAGATCGCCGAGGTCGAGCGGCTGGTGGCGGCCGCGGTCGAGCGCTTCGGCGCTATCGACTTCCTGGTGAACAACGCCGGCGGCCAGTTCCCCGCGCGGCCGACCGAGATCAGCGATCGCGGCTGGCGCTCGGTGGTCGACTTGAACCTGAACGGCACCTGGAACATGTGCAACCGCGTCGGCCGCGCCATGGTCGAGCGCGGCTCGGGGTCGATCGTCAACATCGTGCACATCTACTCGTTCGAGCGCGGCTCGCCGCCGTTCGCCCATTCCGGCGCGGCGCGCGCCGGCGTGGTCAATCTGACCAAGACGCTCGCCTATCACTGGGCCCACCGCGGCGTGACCGTCAACGCGCTCGCGCCCGGAACCTGCTCGACCAGCGGCGTGCGCGAGGAGGAGTTCGCGCACTCCGAGCTCGCCGACTACGAGCAGATCGCGGTGGGCGACATCCCCACCCACCGCCTGGGCGAGGCCGACGAGGTGGCCGCCATCACGTTGTTCCTCTGC
>DATAFT010000356.1:0-12702 GCA_036257295.1 Thermoanaerobaculia bacterium | reverse complement strand
GGCCGCGAAGCTCGGTCTCGACCTCGCCGGCAAGACCGGCACCACCGACTCCTACACCGACGCCTGGTTCGTCGGCTACACGCCGCGCTACACCCTGTTGGTCTGGGTGGGCTACGACCAGGAGCGCTACCTCGGCCGCGGCATGACCGGCGCCGTGGCCGCGCTACCGATCTGGCGGGCGATGATCGAGCGCGGGGTCGACCAGGGTTGGATCGACAAGGAAGCGGAGTTCGCGCGCCCGCCCGGCGTCAGCATGCGGCGGATCGAGTACTACACCGGGCTGCTTGCGACCGATGGCTCCGACAAGGCCATCGACGAGGCGTTCATCGAGGGCACCGAGCCGGCCAAGACCTGGGATCCGAGCTGGAGCGCCGTGGTGCAGCTCCCGTGGTTCCAGCAGCGCCCGTTCTATGGCGCGCCCAAGGAAGGCGAGAACATGCCGGAGGACATCCGCGACTGGGGCCACGTCGAGGACCGGTGGAACACGATGGACGACGACGATGACGGCGGCGAAGGGGCGGATCATGCTGATGCGCCGGAGCCGACCGCCCTGTAACCTGCGGTGGGCGTAGCAGCATCCACTCCAACCCCGGCCGCCTCGGAGCCGCGGCGCGCGCGCTAGGCTCCGCCCCACCCCAACCCCGTTCAGAGCTTAGCTACGCTACGCGCGCGGCGTCTCTTGACGGCCGCCTGGCTATCCTCGTGGTTCGGAGCGGCATGCCGCAGCGCGGCATTTTCATGCCGCGATGCGGCGTGATGGATGCCGCACTGCGGCACTGAACCTGATCTAGGACTTGCGAGCGATCACGGCATAGTCCTGGTAGCCGTAGAGCGCCTGGTCGAGACGGTCACGCAGGAGGTTGACCCGGTGCGCGAGCTCGCGCCCCTTGTCGTCGAGACCGGCGAGGTCGATCTCGGGTAGACGGTCGGCGGAGGCGAAGGGATGCAGGAAGCGGATCTCCACCTGCTCGAATCCCGCCTGCTCGCAGGAGAGGCGCAACGCATCGGGATGCAACGGCCGCAGGTGCGAGGGGTCGCGCCAGAAGTGGCTGGCGGCGACGGTGATGGAGAGCGGGTTGGGCGTCTCCAGCACCAGGCAGCCGCCCGGGCGCAGCACCCGCCACGCCTCGCGGACCAGAGAGTCGAGCGTCGCGGCGGGCAGATGCTCGACGACGTGAAACGAGACCACGCCGTCGAGACTCGCCTCCGGCCGCGCGCGCAGGAACCCCAGCGCGTCGCCGACGGTGGCGTCGAGACCCTGCTCGCGGCAGCGCCGCACCATCTCCGGGCTCTCGTCGACGCCGGCGGCCGCCAGCCCCTGCTCGGCGAGCAGCGTGAGCGCCTCGCCGCGGCCACACCCGAGATCGACCACCGCGCGCTTGCCGGCGAACAGCGGCAGATAGACGGACAGGCGGTCGCGGATCTCGGCCGGCGTACCGCGATAGCGACGCTCGAGCTCGAGGTAGTGGCGATCGGCCAGCGCGGTGGCGAGCGCCGGCGCCGGCGAGCCTGCTCCTGCGCGCTCGACGGCGCTCCCGAGCAGCGCCGTGAGCTCGCCGGCTTCGCGGCGGTAGCGGTCCAGCTTCTGATCGACGCGCGAATAGAGCGCGTCGTCGTAGCGCATCAGCTCCCGCAGCCCTTCCTGGAGGAAGGCCTCGAGATGGGCGGCCTTGTGCTCGAGCGGCCCGGTGCGCGCCACCAGGTCCTCTTCGATCCGCCGCATCTCGGCGAGGTGCTCGACCACGATCAGGTTCCAGGAGCGCTGGCGATCCCACAGGTCGGCGGTCGCGCCTCGCACCAGCGGACGCAGCAGCCGCTTGCCGGCGACCAGGAGACGCCCGAGCAGCCCTCGGTGGGAGCGGATCGGAAACGTCCGATCGCCCGACCACAGCCAGCGCCAGGCCTCGAGGTCGCGGGTCGTCTCGCCGAGGAAGTCGTCGATGACGGGAGTGCGATGCGCCGCCCGCGGGGTGGTCGGCGCCGCGCCGTCGGGCGGCGCGGTCGATTCGGAAGGAGAGCTGGTCGCGTCGCCGGGGGTGGTCACGCCCCTACGGCTACGAGGTCTCGGCGACCACCGTCACCTTGACGGCGGCGACGACGTCCGAATGCAGCCGGATCCGCACCTCGTGCTCGCCCAGGGTCTTGATGCCGCCTTCGAGATCGATGCGGCGGCGGTCGACCTCGAAGCCCTTCTCGGCGAGCGCGGATGCGATCTCGGTCGCGGTGACCGAGCCGTACAGCGTCTGGCTCTCGCCGGCGCGCTTGCGCACCGAGATCTCGGTCCCGTCCAGGCGCATCGCCACTTCGGTGGCCGACTGGCGCTCGTGTGCGCTGCGCTCGTCGATCTTCTTGCGCTGCGCCTCGAACCACTTGAGGTTGCCGTGCGTGGCTTGCACCGCCAGCCCCTCGGGGATCAGGTAGTTGCGCGCGTAGCCGGGCTTCGCGGCGATGACGTCGCCGCGATGGCCGACGTGGTGGAGGTCGGACAGCAGGATGACCTTCATCGCAGCCTCAATCGGTGACGTAGGGCAGCAGCGCGAGGTGGCGCGCGCGCTGGATCGCCTTGGCCAGCATCCGCTGATGGCGCGCCGAGTTGCCGGAGATGCGCCGGGGCAGCACCTTGGCCCGCTCGGGCACGAACTGTCGCAGCAGGTTGATGTCCTTGTAGTCGATGTACTCGATACCCTCGGCGGTGAACTTGCAGACCTTGCGCCGCCGGAAGAAGGTGCGTCGTCCGGTCTTGGGCGCCGGTGCCTTGCGTCCTCGTCCGCTCATGTTCTCGCCTCCGTGCCGGCGTGGGGACCCGTGCGCGGCTTCTTGATCTTGCCCTTGCGGGCGGCGCGCTTCAGGTCGAGGTCCGTGCGCACCGTGAGGTAGCGCAGGATCTTCTCGCTCTGCCGCAGCCGTTGCTCCACCTCGGGGAAAGGATTCACCGCGTCCGGCGTCTCGATGTAGAGGATGACGTACTGGCCTTCGCTCAGCTTGGCGATCGGGTACGCCAGCTTGCGCTTGCCCCAACTCTCTTCGCGCACGACTTTGGCACCGGCGGTCTTGATCATCGCCTTGAAGTCGTCGGTCAGCGCGACCACCTGCTCGTCGGTGAGCCGCGGGTCGGCGATGAAGACCAGCTCGTAGGTTCGATTCACTTCATGTCTCCAGAGGCGGCCGGCCGTCCGAACCGCACTGCCGTTCGGTCTATCCTGCTGACTATCCTGCTGGGCTGTGCAGCGGTATCGCGGTGGAAGCCGCTAGCCGTACATGGTTCCGCCGCCGTCGGGCGACGGAAACCC
The DNA here is from genome assembly GCA_036257295.1 of Thermoanaerobaculia bacterium. GTDB lineage: Bacteria > Acidobacteriota > Thermoanaerobaculia > Multivoradales > Multivoraceae > DATAFT01. The sequence goes on along the minus strand of DATAFT010000356.1, from coordinate 9,412 downwards.
CGGGATTCTATGCACTCTCCGGAAAAAGGGCAAGGCAAGCTCACGCCGTGGCGTCCCGGTCGCGGTTGAACCGGTTCATCGCTTCCGCGGCGCCGGCGGCGAGCCAGGTCTCGCAGGCCTCGACCGCCCGGCCGATCTGTTCGCTCGCCATCGCCTGCTCGCCCGGCGCGAAGCGCGCCAGCACGAACTCGACACGGTCCAGCTCCGCCGCCGGCGCCGGATCGAGCGGGGCGATGCCGAGCCGCAACCGCGCGATCTCCTGGGTGCGCAGGCTCTCGAGCACGGAAGCCATGCCCTTCTGTCCGCCGGCGCCGCCGCTGATGCGCAGTCGGAGCGACCCCAGCGGTAGATAGATGTCGTCGAAGACCACCAGCAGACTCGCCGGATCGAGACCGTAGCGCTCGACCAGGCAGCGCGCCGCATAGCCGCTCCGATTCATGAACGTCTCCGGCGTCGCCAGCACCAGCTCGCCGTCGACCGCGAAACGAGTCTGGCAATGGCCGAGGCGGAGCGTCACGCCGCGCCGGCGCGCCAGCTCCTCCACCACCTCGCGGCCACGGTTGTGACGCGTGCCCTCGTACTCGGTCCCGGGGTTGCCGAGACCGAGCACCAGGCTCTTGCTCTCCCAGGTGTCGATCGACACGGGATCGCGACCAGCAGGGCTGCGGACGCTGCCTCGACCGACCCCGGCGGGTCGAACGCGGGCCTACTCGCCCTCGCCTTCTTCCTCTTCCTCGTCGGTCTTGCCGCGACCGATGACCTCGGGCTCGGTCGGAGCGCCTTCGACCAGCGCGCCCTCGGCCGGCGCCGCCTCTTCCTCGGCCTTGGCGACCGCCACCGAGACGATGACTCGGTTGGCGTCGTCGATCAGGGTGACGCCCTCGGGCAGGACGAGGTCCTTGGCCTCGGCGTGCTGCCCGACATGGAGCGCGTTGACGTCGAGCGTCAGCTTGTCCGGGATCTCGGTGGGAAGGCACTCGACCTCGACCTCGCGGGTGACGAAGTCGAGCACGCCGCCCTCGTTTTTGACGCCTTCGGGCACGCCGACTATCTCGACCTCCACCTTCACCGTCACCTTCTGGGCCAGATCGATGCGCTGGAAGTCGATGTGCAGGATGCGGCGGTCGATGGGATCGACCTGGAGCTCGCGGATCATGGTGTGGTGATCGTCGCTGCCCGTCATCCGCAGCAGGAAGATCGAATTCTCGGTCGCTCCTTCGCGCAGCATGGTGACGATCGAGCGGCGCTCGAGCTGCACCTTCTGCGGCGGTAGGTCGAGCCCGTAGACGACGCCAGCCACCTTGCCGGCGGTGCGGAGGCGGCGGTTGGCGTTCTTGCCGCGATCGGTCCGCGGCTGTACTTCGAGGCTCAGCTCCTTGGTCATCGGGTGTCCCTTTCCTTCGTCTCTGGTGGTCGCTTCATGGATGGTAGCCGGCGGGCGCGCGTCACACGAAGAGCGCCGTCACCGAGCTGTTGTCGTGGATGCGGCGGATCGCCTCGCCGAGCAGCGGCGCCACCGACAGGCCGCGCAGCTTGCCGCTCTTCTCCAGCTTGTCGTCGATCGGCGTGGTGTCGGTGACCAGCAGCGCCTCGAGCGCCGAGCGCTCGATCCGATCGAGCGCCGGCCCCGACAGGATGCCGTGGATGCCGGCGGCGAAGATGCGGCGCGCGCCTTGCGCGCGCAGCGCCTCGACCGTGTTCACCAGCGTGCCGGCGGTGTCGACGATGTCGTCGACGATGAGCACGTCGCGATCGCGCACGTCGCCGATCACGTTCATGATCTCGGCCTCGTTGGGCGCGATGCGGCGCTTGTCGACGATGGCGAGATCGACGTCGAGGCGCTTGGCGATGGCGCGCGCGCGGGCCACGCCGCCGGCATCGGGGCTCACGATCACGACCTCCGGGATGCCCATGTCGCGGATGGCGTCGAGAATCACCGGCGCGGCGAACAGATGGTCGACCGGCATGTCGAAGAAGCCGGCGACCTGCGCCGCGTGCAGGTCCATGGTCAGCAGACGGTCGGCGCCGGCGCGGGAGATGAGGTCGGCCATCAGCTTGGCCGTGACCGGAACGCGCGGCTTGTCCTTCTTGTCCTGGCGCCCATAACCGTAGTACGGCACCACCGCCGTCACCCGCGTCGCCGAGGCGCGCTTGAAGGCGTCGATCATCACCAGCAGCTCGATCAGGTTGTTGTTCACCGGTGGACAGGTGGGCTGGATGATGAACACGTCGACGCCGCGGACGTTCTCCTCGATCTGGAAGAAGGTCTCGCCGTCGGAGAAGTCGAAGCAGACCACCCGGCCGGTCGGCAGGTTCAGGTAGTCGCAGATCTGCTGCGTGAGCGCGGGATGCGCACGTCCGCCGAAGACCTTCAACGCCCCGTACATGACCACTCCTCCGGTGAGCTGGTGTGCTGCTGCGCCCGCCGATCAGACGAGCGTTTGGAGGCATCTCCACGCACCGGCTACGCGTGCCCGGCGCCGCCCACCCTCCCAGGCGCGCGTAGCCCTGGCTGGGGCGGGAGGATTCGAACCTCCGATCGCGAGATCCAAAGTCTCGTGCCTTACCACTTGGCCACGCCCCATCGAGTCCAGGAACGGCCCACCGCGCCTTTCGTGGGCCTACCACAAGCCCCGCTCGGCGTGCCTGCAGCGGGCTCGGGGGCGGGAGTATACCGTGCCAGCCCGCTAGGCCGACCTCCTAGCGAACCGTCCAGAAGGAGTCGCTGAGGTGCTGTTCCTGGACCTCGTCGAGGGTCTGCGCCGCCGGGGGTGGAGTCATCGCCGCCGCCTGCGGCAGCTCGCTCACGCCCACGGCCGCCAGCGCCGCTTCGTTCTCGGCTCGGTGGACCCGGCGCTGCACCGGCCCGCCCACCGTTCCCTCGTACTCGGTCAGGATGCGCTCCTCGATCATGCGCCGGGTCTCGTTGTTGAGCGGGTGCGCGATGTCCTTGAAGTCGCCGTTCTTCTTGCGACGCGAAGGCATGCTGATGAAAAGGCCGTCCCGTCCCTGGATGACCTTGATGTCGTTCACCATGAAGCAGCGGTCGATGACGATCGAGACGAACGCGCGCAGCTTCTCTTCTTGGATCGGGAAGACCTTGACCTCGGTGATCTCCATGAGTGCTACCCCCCTTGCCGTGTGGCGTCGCGCTCTCGCCTGGCGCCTCCCCTTTCAGCGCCGGAGCCCGGCGACGAACAACGTAAACTCTGGTCGGCCTGCTGAGGCTACATGCTAGGGATCGAAGCGGTGCACTGTCAATCTGTCAGCGGTAAAGAAGTGTTCGTGCTCTGCCACCTCCCCTCCGCCCTTCACTCATCGAGCGGCGCATCCTCGACCGCGGTGAGCCAGCCCAGGTCGCACGGGCCTTCGGCATAGCCGGCAGGCACCTCGATCGGGGCGAGCGACCCCCCGAGCGGCTCGCGCAGCGTCTCCTTCCAGCGCAGGTCGAGATTCTCCCCCGGCGAGGCCAGCACGTACCAGCCGTCGTCGCTGCGCTCCCAGGTCACGGTTTCGTCGCCGGCGACCGCGAACCGTTCGACCAGGTCACGATCGAGAGTGGCCGTCCACCGTCGCCCCATCTCATCGGTGAAGGCCAGCATGCCGGGCGCCGAGCGTTCCGGCGCCTGCGCCGGCGCCAGCGGCAGGTAGCCGAGCAGGAGAGCGGGCAGGCTCTCGAACGGAAACGGGCCTAGCGGGACGGCGCCGATCTCGGCGGCGCCCTGGTAACGACAGACCACGTGTTGATGGAAGTCGACCAGCACCGCGTCGTCGCCGTCGACGTCGAGCGTCCACAGCCGCTGGTTGAAGAGCGGATGGGTGGCGCGGATCTGGTAGCGCGCCGGATCGTGGAGCCGCAGCAGCAGGCGGAATCGGCCGCGGCCCTCGTCGCTGGTGAGGCGCACCCGCAGCAATCGTTGGCTGTCGAGCTCACCGGTGGGAACGATCCACGGCGTGCTGGTCGCGGAGCGCCCGCTCGACGCCGATCGCGAGGTGGACCCGGACGTCGCACAGCCGGCCGCGGCGAGCACGCAGAGGAACGCGAAAAGCGCGCGGGTGACGATCGGGGTGCCCGCTACGAGCCGGTCTCGAGCCGGGCCAACTTGCGCCGCAGGCCCTCGACGTTGTCGTCGTCCATGGCCAGGGCGCGCCGATAGATCTCGCGCGCCTTGTCAGGAATCTCGAGCGCGACGTAGAGATCACCGAGATGCTCGAGGACGGTGGCGTCCTCGGGCACCAGCCGCGCCGCTTCCTCGAGATGGTGGCGCGCCTCGCTCAAGCGGCCGAGGCGGAAGTAGACCCAACCCAGCGAGTCGACGTAGGCGCCGTTGTCGGGCTCGAGCGCCACTGCGCGCTGGATGAGCTCCAGCGCCTGCTCCAGCTTCTCGCCACGATCGGCCCACATGTAGCCGAGATAGTTCAGCGTTCGACCGTCGTCGGGATCGATCGCGAGCGCGCGCTGGAAGGCGCCCTCGGCCTCGGCGTGGCGCCCCAGTCGCTCGTTGGCGACGCCGAGTGAGAACACCAGGTCGAGGTCTCCCGGACCCTCATGGGCCGCGTCCGCGGCATCGATGGCGCGCCGCAGGATGGGGATCATGTCCTCGTAGCGGGAGCGCTCCTGGTAGTACTGCATCAGCAGCAGCACCGCCTGCCGGTCGTTGACGGCGGCGAGCTGATCGAGGATCTGCCGGGCCTCCTCGTCGCGGTCGAGCGCCTCGAGCACCTCCGCCAGCTCGATCTGGTGGCGGTGGCGTTCGAGATCGCCCGCGCTCGAGAACAGCTCCTGCTCGGACTGGAGCACCTTGAGCGCGTCGCGCGGCTTCCCGGTCTTGGTCAGGCTGTCGGCGAGCAGGAAGACGATCTCGCGCCGCAGCCCCACCTCGACGTCCTTGCGATCGGCTTCGAGCAGGCGCTTGAGGATCGGGATCATCCGCGCCTGGTCCTGGTGCTCGAGGTGGAACTGCGCCAACGCGAGCAGTGTCGGCGGATCGGCACGCTCGGCGAGCTGGGTGAGCAGCTTGTCGGCCTCACCCTTGTCGCCGGTCGCGATCAGGATCTCGGCGCGCTTGAGCCGCAGACGCGTAGCGTCCTCGAACTGCTCCTCGCCGCGCCTCAGTAGCTGCAGCGCCTCGCTCGAGCGTCCGAGCTGATGCAAGGCCTCGCCGGCGAGCAGCAATCCCTCGCGGCGCAGCTCCTCCTCGTTGGCGCTGAGCAGACGTTCGGCCGCCTCGTACAGTGCCTGCCAGTCGCGATGGCGCCCGTGGAGTCGCGCCACCTCGAGCCAGACCCGGTCCGACGACAACGCCGAGCCGTTGGCGGTGCGCAGGTCCTCGGCCATCTCGGCGAGCAGCGCCGCGGCCTCGCTCACCCGACCTTCCTGCTCGAGCAGCTCCGCGAGCTCGGTGGTGACCTGAACGCGCAGCTCCTGCGGCGCCACCTCGTGCAGCTTGCGCAGGGCGGCGATCGCCTCGTCGCGCTTCGACTGCTCGGCGAGGATCAGCGCTCGCAGGTACTGCGCGCGCAGATGCGTCGGCTGCGCGTGGAGGATGGAGTCGACCAGCGCGCTCGCCTCGGTGAGGTCCTCGAGCTCGGCCGAGCGCGTGTCCCTACCGGCGGCGGCGCGGCGATAGAGCTCCGACGCCAGCAGATACTCGGAGTCGGGGTCGCGCTCCTCGCTCTTGGGCGCGGAACGCAGCAGATCGATCGCGGCGTCGCGATCACCGCCGTCGGCGAGAATGCGCGCCAGCGTGAGCCTGCCCTCGAGGAAGCTGGGGTCGCGCGAGAGGATCTGCGGCAGCAGCTCCCTGGCGCGGCCCTCGTTGCCGGAGCGCACCAGCGCCTCGACCAGCATGCGATGGATGGCCGGATGGTTCGGGTTGTACGCGCTCGCCTGCTCGAGGACCTCGACCGACTTGGCCGGCTCGTTCTCGCTGAGATAGAGGCGCGCCAGAGTGAGCATCGACGCGGTGTCCTCGGGCGCCAGCTCGCGCAGGCGCTCGAAGGTGCTCTTGGCGACGTCGAGCGAGCGCGGATCGCGCGATGCGAGCTCGAGTCGGATCTGGCCCACCGAGCGCAGCGAGTCGAGGTTGTCGGCGTCGAGCGCCAGCGCCTTCTCGGCTTCGTCGGCGGCCTGGCGGGAGCGGCCGGTGCGGCTCAGGAACTCGGCGAACTCGAGCCGGATGTAGGGATCGCTCGGCTCGATCTCGATCGCCGCCTTGAACGCCTGAATCGCTTCGGGATACTCGCCCTCCGCCGCGTGCATCTTGGCGAGGGCGAATTGATAGGCCGCGTCGCCGCCGCCGAGGACGGAAGCGGAGCCGACGAGCAGGCCGACGAGGCAGAGCACACGGCCTGCCGAGCTACCTCTCACGAGGCCAGCGTACCATGAGGCGGAAGCCTCCAACAATTGCTCGGAATCGAGTCTAAAGTTCGCATTCCACTAGGCTTAGGTGCGTTGACACCCCCTGGGTGCGTTGCTACACTGCGCGGCCTCGGAACGGTGGGCATGGAGCGCGGGCGGGTCGTGATCAAAGCAGACATCGTGCATCGAGTTGCAGAAGTGTCGAACGTATCGCGCGTCAAGGCGGCGATCGCCGTGGACACGGTGATCGAGGCGATGAAGGAAGCGCTGCGTCAGGGCAAGCGCATCGAGCTCCGCGGCTTCGGCGTATTCCAGGTGCGCGACCGCAAGCGTGGCGTCGGCCGCAATCCCAAGACCGGGGTCGAGGTCGAGATCGCTCCCGGCAAGACGGTCCGCTTCAAGCCCGGTAAAGAGCTTCGTGAGTTGTAGGTTGTAGGGCCGTGCTGATTAGCACGGCCCTACAACTGATAACTTCGGCGCCGAGGACGGCGCGGACCGTGCCGAATAGCACGGTCCTACAACTCGATATTTTTGGCGCCGAGGACGGCGCGGTTTGACGACGCCGGCCCCCATCGACATCGCGCCTTCCCCTTGGCTGGCGGAGCCGAGCTGGAGCGTCGCCACCACGCTCGAGCCGCCGCCTCCCCCGTATCGAACGCGCTACCGGTTGGCGACCGTCCTTCTCTGCCTCACCTTTCTCACCTCGACCACGCTCGGCGCGATGTTGTATCTCGTCACTCGGACCGACGAGACCACGAGCCTGCCCTGGTTGCTCGCGCCCGAGACCGTGCGCGCGGTCTGGACCACCCCACGACTGCTGCGCTTCGGTCTCTCCTTCTCGCTCCCGCTCCTCGTCATCCTGGGCAGCCACGAGCTCGGCCACTTCCTGACCTGCCGCCGCTACCGGGTGCCGTCGACGGCGCCGTATTTCCTGCCCGCTCCGCTCGGCATCGGCACTTTCGGCGCTTTCATCCGGATCCGCGCGCGCATCAACAGCAAGCGCCAGCTGTTCGACATCGGCATCGCCGGTCCGATCGCTGGTTTCGTCGCGCTGGTTCCCTTCCTCGTCCTCGGCGTGGCGTGGTCGACGCCGGCGATGGTCGCGATGACGCCCGAGCCGTCCGCCGTACTGCTCTACCGTCCCGGCACCAACCTCGCCATCCACCTGCTCACTCTCGTCTTTCATGGCCGGCTGCCGGCGAGCGTGGTGCTCGACTTCCATCCGTTCGCGCTGGCGGCGTGGGTCGGCATGCTCGCGACCGCGCTCAACCTGCTGCCGATGGGGCAGCTCGACGGCGGCCACATCCTCTACTCCGTCGCCGGCCACCTGCATCGACGGATCGCCTGGGCAACCTGGCTGGTGGCCTGCGCGCTCGGTTTCTGGTGGCTGGGATGGTTGTTGATCAGCCTGATGGTGCTGCTGTTGATGGGGCTGCGACATCCCCCGGTGGTGGATGCCGATCAACCGCTCGACCGGCGGCGACGGCGTCTGGCGGCGGTTGCGCTCGCGATCTTCGTGCTCTGCTTCACTCCCATCCCGATGGACATCCTCACGGTGCAGGACTCGCCCGGCGTCCTGGTGCGGGCCCCGATCGCGGCGCTGCCCGCGCGCGGAAACGCGCCCTCCTAGACATCGAGCACGAAGGTCACCGGCCCGTCGTTGACCAGGGCCACGTCCATGCGCGCCCCGAACCGTCCGGTCGCCACCTCGAGCCCGCGCCGGCGCAGACCGGCCACCAGGCTCTCGATCAGCGGCTCGGCTTGCGCCGGAGGCGCCGCGCCGTCGAACGAGGGCCGGCGGCCCCGGGCGAGCGAGGCCGCCAGCGTGAACTGAGAGACCACCAGGAACGCAGCGCCGGTTTCGTGCGCGGCGAGATTCATCTTGCCGGCAGCGTCCTCGAAGATGCGCAGCTCGCCGAGCTTCTCCACCGCTCTGGCCACGGTGGCGTCGTCGTCCTTCTGTTCGACGCCGACCAGAGCCAGCATGCCCCGGCCGATCGCGCCGACCACCTCGCCGCCGACCTCGACGCGAGCGCGGACGACACGTTGCAAGACCAGCCGCATCGATTCCGTCTCCTGAGAGAGAAGCGCCGGGTTGGCGCCGAATATAGTAGCGAGCGAGCAGAGCGAGAGGAGGCCAGCAGATGGTGAACAAGGTGATCCTGGTCGGCAATCTGGGCAGGGATCCGGAACGCCGATCGACCCCGTCGGGGCAGCAGGTGGCGACGTTCAGCGTGGCGACCAGCCGGCGCTGGCGCGACCGCGACGGCAACCGTCAGGAGCAAACCGAGTGGCACAACGTGGTGTGCTGGGGACGACAGGCGGAGGTCGCCGGGGAGTACCTCAAGAAAGGTCGTCAGATCTACGTCGAGGGGAGACTCCAGACCCGATCGTGGGATGACAAGCAGACCGGCGAGAAGAAGTACCGCACCGAGGTCATCTGCGAGAACTTCCAGATGCTGGGCCAGCGCGGCGACGGCGGCGGCAGCGACTACTCGAGCGCACCGGCGCCCGACCGCGGCATGATGGAGCAGGAAGTCGGCGGCGGCGGCGGGGGCGGCGTCGACGACGACGACATCCCCTTTTGACGCTTAGACCACCGGTTCGACGAGCCGGGCGCGCAAGGCGTTGAGCAGGTTGAGCGCCGCCAGGGGCGACAACCGGTCGATATCGACCTCGCGCAGGATGGAAGCCACCAGCTCTTCCGGCGGCGTGAAGAGCTGGAGCTGACCCGGCCTCGCCGTTTCGATGCGGCGGCCGCGCGCGAGCCGGGGCGTGCCGGTGAGGTCGTATTCCTGACGCTCGAGATTCGCCAGCACCTCGGCCGCCCGTTCCAGCACCAATCCCGGCAGGCCGGCGAGCCTGGCCACCTGGATGCCGTACGACTTGTCGGCGCTGCCCGGCACCACCCGCCGCAGGAACACGATCTTCTCGTCCCACTCCTTGACCGCCATGGTGCGGTTGACCACGCGCGGCAACAGCGATTGGAGCTCGGTGAGCTCGTGGTAGTGGGTGGCGAACAAAGTCAGCGCGCCGCAGTGGTCGTGCAGA
>DATAFT010000115.1:0-6975 GCA_036257295.1 Thermoanaerobaculia bacterium | reverse complement strand
GCGTTCGACGTCGCCGCCTCGCTTGAGCGGCGTCGCCTCGGCGACGGCGTACCAGACGACGGCGGCGGCGGCGACCACCAGTAGCGCAGGATCCGCGCGCCGGTGGCGCCAGGCGACGACGATGGCGACGATCGACAGCAGAACGATCGGCCACGACATTCCCCAGCCCAGACCGTGCAGGAGGAAGTAGGCGCCGAGATCGGGCCACTCGAAGAAGTAGAGAGTGAGGCGGTCGTAGCCACCCAGCATTCCGTGCCGCATCTCCCAGCCGAGGCTGTACATGCCGGTGCGTCCCTGCACGAGGCCGGTGAACAGTTGAGGGGTGACCAGGACGGGGAGGACGCTCGCGGTCGCCACGGCGGCGAGGGCGCGCCGCCAGGAGGCGCCGCTCGCTCTGCGCCAGACCTCGACGGTGAACAGCACGGCGACGATCCCGACGTACTTCGATCCCATCGCGAGGCCGGCGCTGCCGAGGGCGGCGACGACCAAACGATGGCTTTCGGGAGTGGCGCGCCGTGCCGGCGGCTGATCCAGCCAACGCGCGAGCGCCCACAGACCGACCACTACCCAGAAGGTCAGGTAGACGTCCTCTTTCAGGTAGCGCGAATGGAGAGTGTGCAGCGGCGAGAACGCGATCGCCGCGCCGGCGAAGAGGCCCGCCGCGCCACCGAACAGCGTTCGCGCGAGGGCCGCGGTGGGGAGCACCGTGAGGGACCCGACCAGTGCCACCAGCATCCGCCCAGCGAGGATGATCGAGGTCGAGTCGAGCGCCGCTACGAACCGGCGCCAGATGGCGCACAGCAGCACCACGCTGTTGATCAACAGGCCCGGGTGATTGAGGTAGGTGTGCGGCTCGCGGGCGAGCACCTGCTCGATCACGCGCGCCTTGCGACCCTCGTCGGGGTGATACAGCTCGGGCAGACCGAAGTCGATGTGAGTGAAGCGAATCGCGAGCGCGGCGGCGAGCAGCGCCGCGAGTCCGATGCGATACCAGGTCGGCCAGACGTCTCGGCGGCTCACCACTGTCCGCGTCGGCGGCTCACCAGTGGCCTCGCAGCACGATCGGGCACGCCACGAAATGCCCGGGCTCGGCTTCCTCGAGCCGCGGCTCGTTGATGGCGCAGCCCGGTTGGGCCAGCGGGCAGCGGGTGTGGAACGGGCAGCCGGTCGGCTTCGCCAGCGGGCTCGGCGGATCGCCCGACAGGACGACGCGCTCCGGCCGCTCGAGATCGGGATCGGGCAGCGGCACCGCCGACAACAGCGCCCGCGTGTAGGGATGGAGCGGTCGCTCGTAGACGGCGCGCCCGGGGCCGATCTCCGCGATCTCGCCCAGGTACATGACGGCGATGCGATCGCTGATGTGCTCGACCACCGAGAGGTTGTGGGCGATGAACAGGATGGCGATGCCCAGCTCGTCCTGCAGGTCCTGCATCAGGTTCATCACCTGCGCCTGGATCGAGACGTCGAGCGCCGACACCGGCTCGTCGGCCACCACCAGTCGCGGCTCGGTGGCGAGCGCGCGCGCGATGCCGATGCGCTGGCGCTGCCCGCCCGAGAGCTCGTGTGGATAGCGGAACGCCTGGTCGGGGGAGAGCCCGACTTTCTCCAGCAGCCACGCCACGCGCTCGGCGCGCTCGTCGGCGCTCAGGTGGGGGCGATGCACGGTGAGCGGCTCGGCCACGATGTCGCCCAGCGGCCAGCGCGGATTGAGCGACGAGTAGGGATCCTGATAGATCATCTGGATCTCGGCGCGGATCGGCCGCATGGCGCCGCGATCGAGCGTCACCAGGTCGACGCTCTCGCCCGAGCGACGACGAAAGTCGATCGAGCCCGAGGTCACATCGACCAGGCGCAGGATGCCCTTGGCCACCGTGGTCTTGCCACATCCCGACTCGCCGACCAGTCCCAGCGTCTCTCCCTCGTTCAAGGCGAACGAGACACCGTCTACCGCCTTGACCTCACCGGTGCGTCGCAGCAGGACGCCGCTGTGAATGGGGTAGTGGATGGCGAGGTCCCTGACCTCGAGGAGAGAAACGGGCGTCGTCATCGCGGCGCCTGCGCGATACGCGGCCGCGGGTCGGGATACTCGGGTGTTGCGACGTCGACCGTGCCGCCGTCCCACGGAAACGCGCGCGGCGGTCCCATGCCGGCGGCGAGGCGCTGCGCCACGACGTGGCAGCGGCACCAACGGTCCGGCTCGTGCTCGACCAGCTCCGGGTCGACCGTCTCGCACAGCGGCACCCGCGCGGGGCAACGCGTCACGAACTTGCAGCCGCGCGGCAGCTCGAGAATCGACGGCACCGATCCCGGAATGGCGTCGAGTCGTTCGCGGCGCGGTCGATCGGGGCGCGGGAGCGAAGCGAGCAAGCCCTGCGTGTAGGGATGGAGCGGCTGGCGGAATAGCGGCCTGGTCTCGGCGACCTCTTGGATCTCGCCGCCGTACATGACCGCGACGCGGTCGCAGGTCTCTGCCACCACGGCGAGGTCGTGAGTGATGAGCAGCATCGAGGCAACCCCGGCCTGGTCCCGGACTGCGAGCATGAGCTCGAGGATCTGCGCCTGGATGGTGACGTCGAGCGCGGTGGTCGGCTCGTCGGCAATGAGGAGGTCGGGCTCCATCGCCAGCGCCATCGCGATCATCACGCGCTGGCGCATGCCGCCCGAGAACTCGTGCGGGTAGCTGCCGAGCCGGCGGCGAGCGTCGGCGATGCCGACGCGCTCGAGCATCGCCACCGCGAGATCGTCGGCCGCCTCGCGCCCGAGCTCGGGCCGATGGATGTCGATCGCTTCCCGCAGCTGCGAGCCGATGGTGAACACCGGATCGAGCGCGGTCATCGGCTCCTGGAAGATCATGGCGATGCGGTTGCCGCGGATGCGCCGCATCTCGGACAGCGGCAACGTGAGCAGGTCTTTGCCGCGAAACAGGATGCGTCCGCCGGCGATCGACCCGGGCGGGCTCGGGATCAGACGCAGGATCGAGAGCGCGGTCACCGACTTGCCGCAGCCCGACTCGCCGACCAACCCGAACACCTCGTCGCCGTAGACCTCGAACGAGACGCCGTTGACCGCCTTCGCCACCTGGCCCTCGATGTCGAAATGGGTGTGGAGGTCCTCGACTCGGAGGAGCGGCTCGCGTGCCGCGTCGCTTGTTCCTGGTCCGGTTGTCATCGCGTCATCGGAGCCGGGAGAACACCTTGGGGTCGAACGCCTCGCGCACCGCCTCGCCGATCATGACCACGGCGTAGAGCGTGGCCGCCAGGGCGACGGTGGGGATGATGGTGAGGTGTGGATAGAAGCGCACGTTGTCGAGGCCTTGCCGCAGCAAGGTGCCCCAGCTCGGCGTCCCGGGCGGCAGACCGTAGCCGAGGTAGTCGAGCGACACCAGTGCTCCGATGTAGGCGACGATCCCGAACGGTGCGAACGTCACCAGCGGCACCAACGAGTTGGGCAGGATGTGGCGCACGATGATCTTCCAGTCGGCGACGCCGGTGCCGATCGCGGCCTGCACGTAGTCCTTGGCCTTCTCGCGGTAGAACTCGCCGCGGATGTAGTAGGTGATCCCGAGCCAGCTCTGCAGCACCACCATGAGCACCACCAGCATCAGAAAGCTGGGAGTGACCAGGGAGGCGATGATCATGATGGTGAACAGGAACGGGATCGAGCCCCAGATCTCGACGAAGCGCTGCGACAGGATGTCGATCCAGCCGCCGTAGTAGCCCTGGATGCCGCCCACCACCACGCCGATCGCGTAGCCGATCGCCGCCACCGCCAGCGCGAAGGCGAGCGAGATGCGAAAGCCGTAGAGCATCAGTGGCAGGACGTCGCGTCCTGCGGTGTCGGTTCCGAGCGGAACGCCGCGCTCGAGCGACGGCTGGTTGGGCGGATTCTCCGGTAGATCGAGGCGCAGGTCGTCGGGCCCGTAGGGATAGAGCGGCATCACGATCCAGGCCTCGCCGGCGTCGATCGCTCGGTGCGTCGCGCGCAGCGTCGCGGCGTCGCCCTCGATGCGGGCGACGCGCTCGAGGGCGATCTCGCGGCGGCGCCGCTCGAACTCCCCGGTGCTCGACGGATCGAGGTCGGCCGACGGAGCCGGTCCGGCGTCGGCGCGTTCCGTTTCGATGTCTCCGTCCATTTCCCGGATCGCCTGTTCGAGGACGCCGGGGTCTCGTACCCAGCGCTGGAAGAGCCGGTAGTCGACCTCCCCCTCGCCGATCTGGCCGAAGTCGCTGCTGTGCTCGAACGTCGTCAGCTTCACGATCGGCAGCAGTCGGTCGACCCACTCCGCCACCGCCGGAAACGCGGTCTTGCCCTGGTAGTGGATCGCGAGCGCTTCGCCGTTGACCAGGAGCTCGAGGAAGAGCGATGCGACGAACAAGGTCACCAGCAGCCGGAACGACCAGTAGCCGCGGCGGATCCGACGGAAGCGGCGCAGCCGCCGATCGAGCAGTGGGCTGGGCCGGTCGCGTAGCCCGATCGCGCGCGCGGCGAGCCGCCACAACCGCGGCACGCCCTTCCAGGTGAGGAGCCACACCGCGGCGAGGGCGACGGCCACTTGCAGAGCCGCGATCACCGGAACCTCACGCGCGGGTCGACCACCGCCAGCACGATGTCGGAGAGGATGTTGCCGACGAGCTGGAGCAGGACGCCGATGACCAGTATCCCCATCAGCACCGGATAGTCGCGGTCGAGCAGCGACGAGAAGCCGAGCAGGCCCATGCCGGGGATGTTGCAGGTGCGCTCGATCAGGAAGCTGCCGGCGAAGAGGAGCCCGATCTCGCCGCCGATGCCGACGCTGATGGGAATGAGCGAGTTGCGCAGGGCGTGCACGAAGACCACACGTCGCTCCGGCAGGCCCTTGGCGAACGAGGTGCGCACGTAGTCGGCGCCCAGGTTCTCGAGCAGCGAGTTCTTCATCAGCAGCGTCATGGTGGCGAAGCCCCCCATGACGTAGCCGACGATCGGGATGATGGTGTGGCGGACCTGGTCCTTGATGCACCACCAGTAGTTCCCGGTCGCCCACATCTGGTCCCAGTTCTCGGAGCGGAAGCCGCCGAGCGGCAGCACGTCCCAGCCCGGTCCGAGCAGCTCGGTGCCGAACAGGAGCAGCAGCACCAGCGCGGCCACGAATCCGGGGATCGAGTAGCCGATGAAGACCGCGAGCGATGTGATGGTGTCGAACGCCGAGCGGTGCTTGAGCGCCTTCTGCACCCCGAGCGGGATGCAGATCAGCCAGGTGGAGAAGAAGCCGATCAGGCCGAAGTAAATCGAGATCGGCAGCCGCGACGCGATGGTCTCGAGCACCGGGTCCGAGTACTGATAGGAGAAGCCGAAGTCACCCTGGAGGATGCCAGAGACCTTTCCGCCGCGCTCACGATCCGGCCACACGCCGAGCCAGATCGCGAATCCGACCGGAATCGATCGGTCGAGCTTGTAGTAGCGCTTGAGCTGATCGATCGCCTCCTGCGGCAGCTCGAGCGTGCCCCCCAGCTCGGGAGCGATCGCGCGGCCCTCCGCCATCGCGCGGAGCATCTGCAGGCGGGCCTGCTCGATCGGCCCCCCAGGGGTGAGCCGCATGATGGCGTAGACCAGGAAGGTGATGCAGAGGAAGGTGATCGGCACCAACAGGAGCCGGCGCACGAAATAGCTCACCATCCCGTGCATAAGGGAAGCGAATCTCGTTCGCTACTGAGCTGTCAGCCGGTGGGCGCCGCCCCGTTGACGCCGCCCCAAGGCCTCACCTCGATCTGGCCCTGCGGCAGCTTCCTGCCCTCGGTCCGCGCCTTCTCGGTCTCGGCGATGCGCTCGGGGTCCCACCACCATAGACGCAGGATGTCGTCCTCGACCACCTGTCCGATCCGGGTCACGTAGGTGTCGGGATGGCCGAACTTGTCCCAGAAGAGGATGCGCTGATACTGCGCGAACCAGCCCCAGGCGTAGGGGATATCCGCGCACACCAGCGTGTCGATCTCCTTGACGATCCTCTTCTGCTCGGCGCGATCGAGCGCGCGGTTGTAGACCTTGAGCAGCTCGTCCACCCGCGCGTTCTTGAACCCGGTGATGTTGTTGTTGGCGGGCTTGTCGGCCAGGTCCGAGCGCCACGAGGTCTCGGGATTGGGGAAGAGGAGCGCGCCCCAGGTCTGGAAGTGGATGGTGAACTGGCGGTCGTCGATCTTCTTGATCAGGGTCGAGGCGTCGATCAGCTCGAGGTTGAACTTGATGCCGGCAGCCTCGAAGTCGTCCCTCACCACCAGCCAGATCCGTTCGGTGCTGGGATCGCCGTAGTAGAGCGTCACTTCGAGGCGCTTGCCGTCGGCGCCGGCCAGATAGCCGTCGCGATCCCGCTGCTTGAAGCCGGCATCGGCCAAGAGCGACGCCGCCTGACCCGGATCGAACCGGATCAAGGGGTTGGTGTCGCCGGCGCCCCAGTCGCTACCCGGGTAAGTGGAGTTGACCAACTCGTACTCGTTGAAGAAGAGCTTCTCGATCAACCGCCGCCGGTTGAAGAGATGGGCGAACGCCAGCCGTACCCGACGATCGTCGAACGGCGCCACGCGCTGGTTGAAGGCGAGGCCCGCGAAGCCCTGCGGCGCCTTGTTCCAGATCTTGCGCATCTTGACCCAGCCGTTCTGGACCACCGCCTCGCGCGGCGCCTCCTCGACCCACTGCTGGGCGCGGCGCACGATGAACCAGTCGAGGTCGCCTTTCTTGAACTGCTCGTACTCGAGCTCCTCGTCGCGGATGACGAGGAAGCGCACCTTGCCGAAGTTGTACGTGTTCTTCGCCCAGGGCTCGTTTTCGGCCCACCAGTCGCCGCGACGGGTGACGGTCACCGACTCGCCCTTTTTGATGTCCGACTCCGACGCCAGCCGGTACGGACCGCTCCCGGTCATGAACCGCCAGTTGTAGCCCTGCAGATACTGCTCGCCCGGGATCGCGACTTCCTTCGCCGGATAGATCAACATGCCGCCGAAGTAG
>DATAFT010000347.1:0-2798 GCA_036257295.1 Thermoanaerobaculia bacterium | reverse complement strand
CGCAGCCGCCGGCGCGCCGGCCGCAGGCGCCCCTGCCCCAGCAGCGCGAACGGTACTTGTTGTGCTCCAACCCGTCGGTGGTCACCCCGGCGCGATACGGCGTGAGGACGCGGCCCGAGCGCGCCATCGACTCTCGCAGCTTGACCTCGGCTGGATTGAGCCGCGTCGGGCGCTGGAAGATCGAGTCGGGCAGATAGGGGAGGTTCTCGTTGACGCCGGAGATCCCGAGGTAGCGGTCGACCTTGTCGTAGTAGGGCGCGATGTCGGCGTACGAGATGGGCCAGTCCTCGCCCCAGCCGTCGCGGCTCTTGGCCTTGAAGTCGTAGTCCGAGAGGCGCAGCGCGAGCCGGCCCCAGATATTGGTCTTGCCGCCGAGGCAGCGGGCGCGCACCCAGGCGTAGTCGGTGCCGGTGTAGGGATGCTCCTTCTCGTCGACCACGATGTTCTTCGAGTAGTCGGACCCGCTCCAGCCCTGCACGTAGGAGTGGACCTTGGCGTAGGGGCTGTTCTTGGCGTAGGGCGAGTCGCGGATCGAGTACTCGTTGAAGGAGAGCGCGTGGCGATCGGGCGGCATGCGCCCGCGCCGCTCGTGCTCGAACGGCCACTCGAGCGACTTGAGCTCCTCGTCGAGATCGAGCTGCTTGCCGGCCTCGAGCATGAGCACGCGCAGGCCGCGCGCGGTGAGCGCGTGCGAAGCCATGCCGCCGGCCGCGCCGGAGCCGACCACGATCGCGTCGTAGACGGTCGAAAGATCGATTTCCTCGGGGTGAGGGTCTACGGCGCGGACGAGCACCATGGGAGTGTGCCGACTGTAGCACCGGCTCCACGCCGATAGAATGGGAAGCTCACGTCAACGGAGGACAGATGCCCGCCAGCACGATGCCAAGTCCCGAGCGAGTGTTCGACGTTCTCAATGCCTATCAACGGACCGCCGCGCTCAAGGCGGCGATCGATCTCGACCTCTTCACGCCGATCGGCGAAGGCGCCGATACCGCGCCCGCGATCGCGGCGCGCTGCAAGGCCTCCGAGCGCGGGGTCCGGATCCTGTGCGACTACCTGTCGATCGGGGGGTTGCTGCAGAAGAGCGGCGATCGTTACCAGCTCGCGCCCGACGCGGCGGTCTTCCTGTCGAAGAAGTCGCCGGCGTACCTGGGCAGCATCGTGGGCTTCCTCGGCGCTCCGGACCTGGTGCGCAACTTCGACCATCTCGCCGAGACGATTCGCACCGGCTCCGTTCCGCAGCAGGCCAACACCGTCGCCACCGAGCAACAGGAGCTATGGGTCGAGTTCGCGCGCGCCATGGCGCCGATGATGGCGCCGGCCGCCAACGCGATCGGGGAGATCCTGCAAGTCGCGTCCGCGGGTCCGGTGAAGATCCTGGACATCGCCGCCGGGCACGGCATCTTCGGTCTGACGCTGGCCCAGCGCAACCCGCAGGCGGAGGTGGTCGCGGTCGATTGGCCGGGCGTGCTCGCGGTGGCGTCGGAGAACGCGAAGAAGATGGGCGTCGAGAACCGGTTCCGCAAGCTCGAAGGCGACGCCTTCGCGGTCGACTATGGAAGCGGCTACGACATCGCGCTGATGACGAACTTCCTCCACCACTTCGACGTCCCGACCTGCACTACCCTGCTGCGCAAGGTCGCCGCCGCGATGAAGCCCGGCGGCAGGTTGGCGATCCTCGAGTTCGTCCCCAACGACGATCGGATCTCGCCGCCTCCCGCCGCCGGTTTCGCGCTCACGATGCTGGCGGGAACGCCCGCCGGCGATGCCTACACGCTGGCCCAGCTGCGGCGCATGAGCGAGGACGCGGGATTCAAGAACGTCGCCGTGCATCCGATGCCGACGCCGCAGAACCTCGTGACCGCGACTCGGTGACGGACTGAGGCCTCGCCGACGCTAGCGAGCGAGGATCCGTCTGAGGGCGGTGGAGAGCTCGGCTTCGCGATCGGGCACGCCGCCGGCCGAGCGCCAGCCGACGTGGCCGTCGGGGCGGACCAGGACAGCGCCGGCGCGACTCACTCCGTAGAGGTCGAGCCAGCGATCGTCAGGATCGCGCAGGTCACCGCCGGGTCCGACGATGTAGGCGTGAAGCGGCGCGTTCAACGATCGCGCGACGGTGCGGCTGGCGTCGCACCAGTCGCGTCCGCCGGCGCCGGCGAGCAGGGTGAACGCGCCGTCGAAGAAGTCGAGCGTCGAGATCTCACGGCCCTGATAGTCGAGCGCCAGGTGGGGCGCGCGATGCCCCGGTCGTGCCGTCGGCGCGTAGTCGATCACCGGGTCGGGCACCTCCGGGGCCGCGGTTCCGTCGGGCACCAGCGCGCCGCGTTCGTAGCGGAAGCCGAGGTCCATCCCGGTGAAGTTGCCGTAGCGGCGCGATGCCGCGACCGCCGAGGCCGAATCTCCACCGCTCTCGATCGCGGTGCGGTTGATGCGCCCGACCATGCGGCTGTTCTCGAGCGAACGGTCGGCATTGGTGCGCGCCACCGGCCGTCGCTCGGCGTCGTAGCTGTCGAGGATCGCGGGACCGGCCCAACCCTCGAGCACGCCCGCGATCTTCCATGCCAGGTTGTGGACATCCTGCACGCCGGTGTTCATGCCGAACCCGCCGGTCGGGGGAAGCTGGTGCGCGGCGTCGCCGGCGAGCAGGACCGGACTCTGGCGGAACGCGCTGGCGACGGTCGCGTTCATGGTCCAGGTGCCGACCGACAGGATCTCGGCCGCGACCTCCGGCGATCCCACTGCGCGACGGATCCAATCGAGACAGTGCTTCGCGGTGTACGCCGCGAAGGCCGCCGCGC
>DATAFT010000049.1:0-2767 GCA_036257295.1 Thermoanaerobaculia bacterium | reverse complement strand
GAGGCGCCCAAGTGGGTCGCCGCCGAGCGCCGCCAGCTCGATCGCACGGTGCCGATCACCGGCAGGCTGCGCGCGGTCCGGGTGACCGACTACGGCCCGCCACTCATCTCCAAGGTGTGGAACTACAAGATCTCGTTCATGGCGCCGGAAGGCGTCGACGTCGAGGCCGGCGAGATGATCCTCGCGTTCGACACCGCCGATCTCGAGGAACGGCTGCGCCGCAACCTGGCGGCGCGCGACACCGCGGAAGAGACTCTGAAGAAGCGGCTCCAGGATCTCGGCGTCCTCATGCGCGAGGAGAGCCTGTCCATCACGGAGGCGGAGGCGCGGGTCCGGAGGTCGACCCTCGAGAGCGATCTGCCGACGGAGGTCGTGGCGCGGCGCGAGATCGAGAAGTCCGCCATCGAACGCGAGCTCGCCGAACGCGAGCTCGGATATCGGGAGTCGCGCAAGGCCTATCTCGACCAGCGCTCACGCGCCGAGATCGGGTCGCTCGAAGCACAGCGCGCGAGGGCGGCGGAAGAGGTGGCGGAGATCGAAGGGCGCATCGAGTCGATGACGGTGCGCGCCCAGCGCGCCGGCGTCGTGATGTACAAGGCCACCGGTAATGACGGCAACAAGAAGCGCCTGGGGGACGCAGCGTGGCGCGGCGAGAAGGTGATCGAGATCCCCGAGTTCGGCGAGATGATGGTCGATGCCTGGGTCCTCGAAGCCGACGCCGGATCGATCACGAAGAACCTCGACGCCGAGCTCTACCTCGACGCCGATCCGCGGCAGATCCTGCGCGCCACCGTCTCCGACCTGCAGCAGACGGTCGAGCGCCGCTCGGAACAGGATCCGCGCAAGGTGGTGAGGCTCGAGCTGACGGTCACGCGAGCCGACCCCGCGCAAGTGCGACCCGGCATGCGCGTTCAGGGCTCGATCCTGGTCGAACGGCGCCCACCCGTGGTCGCCGTTCCGGTCTCCGCCGTCCAGCGCGGCGAGAGCGGCCCGTTCGTGACCACCCGGCGCTTGTGGCGGGGAAAAGAGCGCCGGACGGTCGAGCTCGGGCGCCGCGACGGACCCTGGGTCGAGGTGAAGTCCGGGCTCGACGAGGGCGATCAGGTGATCGCCGACCCGTCATGAGGATCGGTTCGGGCCACCTGTCGCCGGCACGCGCCAGCGCCTCCGTCGTCGTCGTGCTCCTGGCTCTGTCCTGCGCCGGCCCGGCGCCGGTGCCCACCTACGAGGTGGTGCCGCGCGATTTCACGCATCGCGTCACCGCCGAGGGGTTCCTGCGGTCGACCGACGTGACGATGGTTCAGGTGCCGGTCGAAGCTCCACCGGGCGGGGCGATCCTGTGGCGGGCCGACGACGGCATCCAGGTGAAGGAAGGAGAGGTGGTCGCGCTGCTCGACCGCGCCGAGATGGAAAGGCGGGTCAAGAAGGAGGAGGCCGACCTGGCGTCGGCGCAGGTCCGCCGCGACCAGACGGTGGTCGAAGGTGAGGCGCGGGTCGACGAGGTCGCGAGCCGCAAGCACGAAGCGGAGCTCGAGCTCGATCTGGCCGAGCGCTTCCGCCGCGTCGATCGCGATCTCTACTCGCGGCGCGAGATCCTGCAGTCGGAGATCGACGAGCAGCTGGCGCGGGTGCGGCAGGACCAGGCCGGCGAGCTGCAGAAGCTGCACCGCGATCTCGCCGCCACCGAGCTGGTCCT
This sequence comes from Thermoanaerobaculia bacterium, assembly GCA_036257295.1. Taxonomy (GTDB): domain Bacteria; phylum Acidobacteriota; class Thermoanaerobaculia; order Multivoradales; family Multivoraceae; genus DATAFT01. Next base: position 1,071 of record DATAFT010000049.1, on the reverse strand, counting down.
AGTCGACGTCGATCGCCGGCGCGCGGCCGACGAGGTGCGCCGCGCCAGGCGACAGCTCGACGCCCTCGAGGTGAAGGCGCCGCGCGCCGGAGTCCTGACCTGGGTTCGCAACGACAAGGGTGATCTGCCTCAGATCGGAGAGCAGGTGTGGCGAGGCCAGAAGCTGGCGGAGATACCGACGGTGTCCGAGCTCGGCATTGAAGCCTTCGTGGTCGAAGCCGACTTCGGCGGCATCGTTCCCGGATGCGAGGCGACGGTCACGCTCGACGCCCATCCCGAGCTCTCGTACCGCGCGCAGGTGACGCGGGTGGACCCGATCGCCCAGCGGCGGCTCGAGGGTTCTCCCTCGCTCTTTTTCGAGATCCAGCTCGAGCTCGAGAAGACCGATCTCTCGATCATGAAGCCGGGCCAGCGCGTAACCGCCAGCATCCTGGTCGAAGAGGTCGCGAACGCGCTGGTGGTGCCGCGCCAGGCGCTCTTTTCCGAGGAGGGCGCGTACGTCGTCTACCGCGTCAACGGCAGCGACTTCGAGCGCACTCCGGTCCGGGTGAGCGCGCTCGCGCGCGGCCTCGCCGTGGTCGCTTCCGGTCTCGACGCCGGCAACAGGGTCGCGCTCGCCGAGCCGGGAAGCGACTCTCACGGCGGCGGGCTGCGCAAGGCGCTGGCAGCGTTCATGGGTGGCGGATGAAGACGCGCGACGCGCTCGTCATGTCGCTCTCGAACTTGTCGGCGCACAAGATGCGCTCGGCTCTGGCCATGCTCGGGGTGGTGTTCGGCGTAGGAGCGGTGATCGCCATGCTCTCGATCGGAGCCGGCGCCGAGAGGGAAGCCCTGGCGATGATCCAGCGGCTGGGCATGGACAACATCCTGGTGCGTGCCCGCGCCTACGACAGCGAGCAGCTCGAAGAGATCCGGGAGACCTCGATCGGGTTGTCGCAGCGCGATCTCGAAGCCATCGCCGCCGCCGTTCCCGGAGTGGCGGAGATCGCGCCCAAGGTCGAGATCGAAGCCTGGGAGGTGCGCTCCGCCACCGCGACCGCGGAGGCCACGGTGTGGGGTGTCACCCCGGCG
>DATAFT010000046.1:0-6932 GCA_036257295.1 Thermoanaerobaculia bacterium | reverse complement strand
AGATCGAGCGCCTGACCGTGCACAACCTCAAGCGCGTGCGCTTCGAGCGCCGGACCGACTGGCTCGACGCGACCGCCGAGAGCCCGTACGCGATCGTCGATTTCCAGGAAACGAAGACGACCTGGCATCCGGTCGGCTGGTAGGTCTGGCGGTATCGGATCTCAGGCCAGTGATCTCGCCGAGATAGGCCTCGATCGCCGGCGCCGGTGCGCAGCCGGCGCCGCGGCGCAGGGTGATCAGCGCCGGACCGCGGAATTCGAACAGGTAGCGGCGGGCGAAAACGCCGGCGCCGGAGTGTTGACGCCGCCTGTCGAGTATTTTAGAGTACTTTGTATTGCAAAATGACGGCGACCTCAGTACCTACCCTGGTGCGGTCGCTGGAGGAGGGCGCGAGCGTCATGCAGGATTCGATCGATCGGATCTCGGCTTCGATTCGAGGCTCCAAGATGCTGCGTCTGCTCGCCGTCGGCGCTCTCGCTCTCCTGCTCCAGATCCCGATCCTGATGATCCGAGAACTGGTGAGCGAGCGCCAGACCCGACGGCTCGAAGCGGTCACCGAGGTGTCGTCGAAGTGGGGGAACGCCCAGGTCGTCATCGGCCCGGCACTGGTGATTCCGTACGGATTGCGCATCGTCGAGCGGTCGTCCGATGGCGAGCTCACCAGCCGGGTGGAAACGCGCTCGGCGATCTTCCTGCCGGAGCGCCTCGCCGTCCGCGGCGCAATCGACTCCGACGTGCGCCGGCGCGGGATCTTCTCGATTCCCGTCTTCGCGGTCGACTCGCAGCTCGAGGGCGAGTTCGGGCGCCCCGATTTCTCCCAGCTCGGTATCGAGCCCGAGTTCGTGGCGTGGGACCGCGCCAACCTCGCCATCGGCATCTCGGACGCTCGCGCCATTCAGCGCGAGACGTCGGTGGTCTGGAACGGCGAAGAGACCCGCTTTCTTGCCGGCGACGGCGGCTTCCCCGAGGCCGGTGGAGCCGGTATCCACGCCGCAGTGCGGCTGGCCCAGGACACGGAGCGCTACTCGTTCACCTTGCCACTCTCACTCAACGGCAGCGTCGGGCTCTACTTCACGCCGTTCGGCCAGAACACCTCAGTCGAGCTCGAATCCGACTATGGTGATCCGAGCTTTCAGGGCAACTGGCTGCCGACCGAGCGCACGGTGACCAGCGATCGCTTCACCGCGCGCTGGTCGATTCCCTCGCTGGGCAGGAACTACCCGCAGGCCTGGGACGGGCAGACGCCGATGCGGGAAGCGATCCACAACTCTCGCTTCGGCGTCGAGCTGGTCGATCCAGTGGATCATTATCGAATGGCGGATCGCAGCGGGAAGTACGCCGGGCTCTTCATCCTGCTCACGTTCGCGACGGTGTGGCTGGTGGAGATCCTGTCCGGAGTCCGCGTCCACCCGATCCAGTACCTCATGCTCGGCGCGGCGCTGTGCATCTTCTATCTGCTCGAGCTCTCGCTCTCCGAGCACCTGGGCTTCCCGATGGCCTATGCGCTCGCCAGCGTGGCGGTGATCGCCATGGTCGCGTCGTTCTGCATGGTCGCGCTGCGTCGCGCGTCGAGGGCGGCGATCGTCGGCACCGGTGTCGCCCTGCTCTACGGCTACCTCTATGTGCTGCTCCGCAACGAGGACTACGCGCTGTTGATCGGATCGATCGGGCTGTTCGCGATCCTGGCGACCATCATGTTCGCCACGCGGCGCGTCGACTGGTACGCCGCCGGCGGACGCGCGAGCGGACCAGCGCCGTCGGCGTAGGAGAGAATGCGCGGCATGGCCCGCGGCAAGGTGCCGGACGTGATCGCCCCAGGTCTCCGCGTCCTGTTCTGCGGCATCAATCCTGGGCTCTACTCGGCCCAGGTCGGCCGCCATTTCGCTCGGCCGGGGAACCGGTTCTGGAAGGCGCTCCATAGAGCCGGCTTCACCGAGGCCTTGTATGACTCCGAGCAGCAGGGCTGTCTGCTGGAGCGCGGCTGCGGTATCACCAACCTGGTGGCTCGCGAGACCGCGAGCGCGGATCAGCTCGAAGTCGAAGAGCTGCGCGCGGGAGGCCGCGCGCTCGAGCGCAAGGTCCACCGCTATCGTCCCGCATGGGTGGCGGTTCTCGGCGTCACCGCGTATCGGGCCGCGTTCGACGAGTCGCGGGCGCGGGTGGGACCGCAGCAACGGCGCCTCGCCGGCGCCGGCGTCTGGGTGCTGCCGAACCCGAGCGGGCTGAACGCCCACTATCGGATCGAAGATCTGGCGCGCGAGTTCGGCGCGTTGCGTGAGGCGACCGAGGGAGGCAAGCGATGATCCGTGGAGGCTGCTTGTGCGGAGGCGTGCGGTTCGAGCTCGATCGTGCCGTGGGGCCGTTCGAGCTCTGTCATTGCAACCGGTGCCGCAAGACCAGCGGGTCGGCGTTCGTCGCCGCCGTGGGCGTGCGGCGCGAGGACTTCCGATGGATCCAGGGCCGGGAGCTGATCCGGATCTACGACGCGCCGATTCTCGAGTCTCCGCCTGCCTACCGATCCTGCTTCTGTGAGCGGTGCGGATCGCCGGTGCCCGATCCGACCAACGACTCGGAGTGGTTCGAGATCCAGGCCGGCCTCCTCGAGGGCGATCCGGCGCTGCGCCCGGACAAGCACATTTTCGTCGAGCTGCGGTCGCCGTGGTTCGAGATCACGGACCGGCTCCCTCAGCTCGACAAGCAGGCGCTGGTGCGGCTGCGGATTGCGAGCTCCTGATCCGCCGCTACCGCGACGACGACGAGGCCGCGGTAGTCGGCGTCTGGCACCGCTCGGGCCGCGCCGCCTACACCTATCTGCCGACCTGGCAGGCGCTCAGCCTCGATCGCGCGCGCGTCGCTTTTCGGACGGACATCCTCGCCCGCTGCGAGCTGTGGGTGGCGGAAGACGATGCCGGCGTGGTGGCCTTTCTCGCCATGCGCTCGAGCTACATCGATCGTCTCTACGTCGATCCGGCGCAGCAGCGCAGGGGTTGGGGTACGCGGCTGCTCGAGCACGCGCGCGCTTTGTCGCCGCGAGGCCTCGAGCTGCACACGCACGTCGAGAACCACGCGGCGAGGGCGCTCTACGAGAAGCACGGCTTCATCGCGGTGCGCTTGGGCGTGAGCCCGCCGCCCGAGTCCGCGCCCGACGTCGAATACCATTGGCGGCCCCAGGAATCGAAGGACGGAGGGTAGGGTGGAATCGCCGGCACCGGCTCAGGACACCAACCAGCGCGCGCGCGGCTGGAAGGCCCGGGTCGCCGCGCTGCGCAACGAGAGCTATGCGCTCTACCTCGCGTCGCGCGATCCCCGCACGCCGTGGTACGCCAAGCTGCTGGTGGCGGGAGTGGTCGCCTACGCGGTGAGCCCGATCGACCTGATCCCCGATTTCATTCCCGTGCTCGGGCAGCTCGACGACATGATCCTGTTGCCGATCGGTATCGCGCTCGCGATCCGGTTGGTGCCGAGCGCCGTGCTGGAGGAGAAGCGCGCGCAGGCCGCGGCGCGCTTCGGAGGCGGTGACCGATGACGGTGAGGCTGGACGGCCAGCTCGCGCTGGTGACCGGCGCCAGCCGCGGCGTGGGCAAGGGCGTCGCGATCGGTCTCGGCGAGGCCGGCGCGGAGGTCTGGGTCACGGCGCGGACCTCGCTCGAAGAGACGGTCCGTGAAGTCCAGGAGGCCGGTGGACGGGGTGTCGCGGTCGCATGCGATCTGACCGACGACGCGCAGATCGATCGACTGTTCGCGCAGCTGCGCGCGGAGTCGCGACTCGGCGTGCTCGTCAACTCGGCCTGGGGCGGGTACGAGAACATGGTCGAGAACGGCGAGTTCACCTGGCTGAAGCCGTTCTGGGAACAGCCGCTGTGGCGTTGGGACGCGATGATCGACGCTGGCGTGCGCGCCGCGTTCGCCTGCTCACGCCTGGCGGCGAAGCGCATGGTCGAGCAGGGCGGCGGCCTGATCGTCAACATTTCCTTCTGGTCGGCGCAGAAGTACATCGGCAACACCCTCTACGGCGTCGCCAAGTGCGCGACCGATCGCCTGACCGCGGACATGGGGCGCGATCTCCAGGGCACCGGCGTGACCGTCGTCTCTCTCTATCCCGGGATGGTGCGGACCGAGAAAGTGCTCGAGGCGGCCGCGTTCCTCGATCTCTCGAACTCCGAGTCCCCTCAGTTCATCGGCCGGGTGGTCGCCCATCTCGCTGGCGATCCCGCAGTCGCCCGCCACAACGGTTCCGCCCTGGTCGCGGCCGTACTTGCACGAGAGTACGGTTTTACCGACATCGACGGCCGTTCGCCCACTCCGCTCACTCTCGATACCGTTTGATCTGGGCCTGCCGCTCTGGCACGTGGATTGCTCTTCCCTCCATTGAAGCGGCGCGAGCGCCACGCCTGTTGCGGCGGGGCCGATCGATCGTCGCGTAGGAGGAAAGATGGGAATTCTGACGTGGATTCTTCTGGGTCTCATCGTGGGCTTCCTCGCGAAGCTGGTCATGCCCGGCCGCGATCCGGGTGGCGTCATCATCACCATCCTGCTCGGCATCGCCGGGGCTCTGCTCGGTGGTTTCGTCGGCAGCGCGATGGGGCTGGGTGACGTCAACGGGATCAACGTGGGCAGTGTGTTGCTCGCCACTCTCGGCGCCATCCTGCTGCTCGTGATCTACCGGCTGACGCGGCGCCGCGTGGCGTAGCTCGAACAGCCAAGGCTGACCAGCGTCTCTGGGACCGGGTCGTGGGGCAAGCATCGCTTGTCCCGCGGCCCGATCGTTCTTTTGGGGCCGGAGTCGATCGCAGGTGCGGTACCATCCGCCGTTCCGAGGCGTGCGGTCACCATGATCGATCTCGAGTTCGAGCGCGTCGCTCCGTCGCACCACGTTGCCAGCGACCTGATTCGCGAGCTCGACAAAGAGTTGGCGCAGCGTTACCCGGTCGAGAAGATCCACGGTCTGCACCCCGACGAGATGATCGCGTTTCCCGGAGTCTTCCTGCTCGCTCGCTACGACGGACAGGTGATCGGGTGCGGCGCGGTGCGTCCGCTCGATGGTGACCTGGCCGAGCTCAAGCGCATGTATGTGGTGCCGGCGGCGCGCCGAAAAGGGTTCGCGCGGCGGCTGCTCGAGGAGCTCGAGGCAGTGGCCCGTGAGCTCGAAGTGCGCGTGCTCCGCCTCGAGACGGGGGTTCACCAACCCGAGTCGGTGGCGCTCTACGAAGGCGCCGGCTACCGTCCGATCGCGCCCTACGGCGAGTACATCGGCAATACTTACAGCCTCTGCTACGAGAAACGTCTCGACCCTTGAGCACCGCCACCGTGGTGCTGGCCCGCGGGCGCGAACGCTCGGCGCGGCAGGGTCATCCGTGGATCTACTCGGGCGCCGTTGCGCGCGCCGAGGGCCCCGACGACTCGCCGCTCGCTCGAGTGATCTCCGCCGAGGGTGAGACGCTCGGCGTCGGCTTCTACAGCGCGGGATCGCGGATCCCGGTGCGCCTGGTTCGAGCCGACGACGGTCCAGTCGATCGCGGTCTCTTTCGCGAGCGCATCGCCGAGGCTCTGGCGCTGCGCCGCCGCGTGGTGCCCGCCTCGACCACCGGATATCGAATCCTCAACGCCGAGGGTGACTTCCTGCCGGGTTGGACGGTCGATCGCTTCGGCGACACGCTGGTGAGCCAGATCACCAGCGCCGGTCTCGAGCGCCTCCGCTCAGAGGCTTACGCCGCCTTGCGCGAGCTGGTGCCGCACACCGCGCTTCTCCAGCGCAATCGCGGCGGCATGCGGCGCCGTGAGGGGCTCACGGAGGAAGACGAGCTGATCGCCGGCGCGGGGCGCGGGGCCACCGAGGCGCGCTTCACCGAGAACGGCTTCGCCTTCACCGCCGACCTGGCCGGCGGCCAGAAAACGGGCTTCTACTGCGATCAGCGCCCGAATCGCCAGCTCGCGGAGACGTTCGCCGGCGACGCCGAGGTGCTCGACCTCTTCTCCCACAGCGGAGCGTTCACGCTGTACGCGCTGCGCGGTGGCGCGCGGTCGGTGGTCACGATGGAGTCGGCCGCCCGTCTCAACGAGCGGGCCCGCCGCCACCTCGCCGACAACGGACTCGACGCGGCGCGCGTGAGCTGGATCGAAGGCAACGCATTCGACGAGCTGCGCCGTCTCGACCGACACTTCGATCTCATCGTCTGCGATCCGCCGCCGCTGGTGCGCCGCCGCGCCGACCTCGACGCCGGCGCGCGCGCCTACAAGGACCTCAATCGCCAGGCGCTGATGCGCTTGGCGCCGGGAGGCTTTCTCCTCACGTTCAGTTGCAGCGCCGCCGTCGATCCGAAGCTCTTTCGCCAGATCCTCTTCGCAGCCGCGGTCGAGTCGCAACGGCGGGTGGTTCTGCTCGATTCGCTCGGGGCCGGCCCCGATCATCCGATCGGTGTGAGCCACCTCGAGGGCGAGTACCTCAAGGGTTGGTTGGTGGCGGCGCGGTAGCGATGGGAGAGAGGTTCAGCCCGGAGCGCGCCGTGCGGCGCCGCCTCTAGGCGACCGATCCGGTCCGCCGGATCGGATCGCCCAATGTCATAGCTAGCAGGGCGCTGACACACTTCCTCTCTCAGCGCCCTGATAGCCCGAACACCCGCGCCCAGTCCTCGATCGCGGCCTCGTGGCCCTCGACCACCTGGATCGCGATCTGGGTATAGCCGGCGCCCTCGAGCGCGGCGACCCGCTGGCGAAGCTCCGCCTCGGTGCCGACCCAGGCTAGGGCCTGCAGGAGATCTCCGGTGATGAGGCTCTCTTCCTCCGGACGCAGATGCATGAGATGGCCGCGATGGAGCGTGAGATAGCGAGCGTCTGCCGGTTGGTAGGACTGGTAGAGCGTTCGATACGCGGCGAGTGCCTCTGCGATCGCCGGCGGTAGCCGTCCCAGCAAACGATCGAGCTCGGGTGTTTCG
>DATAFT010000032.1:0-1774 GCA_036257295.1 Thermoanaerobaculia bacterium | reverse complement strand
GGCGCCTTGCCCGAGCGGAAGATGACGTTGCGGTGCAAATTCTGCATGTCGGGGGCCGAGGTGTACTCGTAGCCGATGAAGGTGGTGAACTTGCCGGGCTCGTTGTTGCGCTCGGCGGAGGCCACCATCTCGGACCACGCGCTGCGCATGACCTCGGCGTCGTAGAGCTCGGGAACCGGTCTCCCCGCGCTCATCTCGGGCAGCAGGCGCTGGAACGCTTCCCGCCTCGACAGACCGGTCTCGCCACGCAACTCCTTCGCGATCTCGAGCCCGTAGAGCTTGTTGTCGGGATCGTTGACGGCGGGCATCACGCCGAGGTACTCGGAGTGGTCGGTGACCGCAGCGAAGTCGAGCGGACCGCTCTGCAGCTGGATCTTGAAACCGGCCGGGTGATCGATCGCCTCGCCGCGCGCGAACTTGTAGGCGTCGTCGGGGGTCGCGCGCACGTTGAAGATGAAAGCGTCGAACGAGTACTGCGTGTGGATGTGGAGATCGCCGAAGTAGGCCTGGCGCGAGGCGGGGCCGCTGGGCTCGGCCGGCAGCGCCGCCGCTGGCTCGGGAGCGGCTTCGGGCGCTTTCTCGCTCGGCGCGCACGCCGTCATCAGTGCGACGGCAGCGGCGGTGAGCACGGTGAGGGCCGGTGCGGTGAAGCGGTGCATGACAACCCTCCAACGATCGGACGATCCAGGCATCCTAGCTTGCCGATCGGCCGATCGCCCGCGGCTCGTCGCATGTCATCATCTTCGTTCGCGAAGCAAGGGAGGACGTGTTGATGGCGCATCGACGAGACGGCAAAACCTTCGGCGGCGTCGCCGGCCGCACGCTCGAGGACTCGACTCCATGGTGGCCGGAGCCGCAGCGCGCGCCCGCCGGCGCTCCCAACGTCCTGATCGTCGTCCTCGACGACGTCGGCTACTCCGATTTCGGCTGCTACGGCTCCGAGATAGCCACCCCCACCATCGACGCGCTCGCGGCGTCCGGCCTGCGCTACACCGGCTTTCACACCACCGCGCTGTGCTCGCCGACGCGGGCCTGCCTCCTCACCGGGCGCAACCACCATTCGGTCGGCATGGGCGGACTCGCCGACTGGGACCACGGCTTCCCGGGCACCCGCGGCCGCGTGGCGAAGAGCGCCGGCACGCTGGGCGAGATGTTGCGCGCGCAGGGCTACAACACCTGCGCGCTCGGCAAGTGGCATCTCACGCCGATGGCAGAGACCTCCGCCGTCGGCCCCTTCGAGCAATGGCCGACGCAGCGCGGCTTCGATCGCTATTACGGCTTCCTCGGCGGTGAGACCAACCAGATCCACCCCGAGCTGGCGCGCGACAACCATCCGATCGAAACGCCGAATCGTCCCGGCTATCACCTCACCGAGGACCTGGTCGACCACGCCATCGGGTATCTCCGCGACCAGACCGCGCTCGCGCCCGATCGTCCGTTCTTCCTCTACTTCGCGCTCGGCGCCTGTCACGCGCCGCATCAGGCGCCGCGTGAGCTGGTGGACGCTTACGTTCCGGTGTTCGAGAAGGGCTGGGATCGCACCCGCGAGGAACGTCTCGCGCGGCAGATCGCGATGGGGATCGTGCCGCCCTCGACACAGCTTCCACCGCGCAACGATCGCGTCCGTCCGTGGGACGAGCTCTCCCACGACGAGCGCCGCCTCGCGGTCCGCCTCCAGGCCGCCTACGCCGGCATGCTCGAGCACGCCGATCTGCATCTGGGACGGCTGGTCGCGTACCTCGAGCAGCTCGGGCGGCGCGACGACACCTTGGTG
>DATAFT010000342.1:0-2180 GCA_036257295.1 Thermoanaerobaculia bacterium | reverse complement strand
GACGCCGCGGTGTTCGGCATCCCGCACCGCGTCCTCGGCGAGGAGGTGGCGGCCGCGGTCAAGGTGAGGAACGGCTCGACGCTCGATGCCGACGAGCTGCGCGAGCATGCGGCGGCGCGGCTGGCGCGGTTCAAGGTGCCGGTGAAGATCGCGATCCGCCAGGAGGACCTGCCGCGCAACCCCAACGGCAAGATCCTCAAGCGCGACCTGCGCGAAGAGATGGTGCGGTCGTCGTAGAGTAGAGCGCCGCCACACCAAGACGAGGAGCGACCCATGGACTTCGCCGACAGCCCACAGGAAGCCGCGTTTCGCGCCGAGGCCCGCGCCTGGCTCGAGGGAAACGCGCCGCGCTTCTCCGGACCGGTTCGTTCGGAGTCGGAGGGCCTCGCGCGCGCCAAAGCGTGGCAGGGCGCCAAGGCGGGCGCTGGCTGGGCCTGCATCCGCTGGCCGCGCGAGTACGGCGGGCGCGGCGGTAGCGCGATGGAAGAGATCGTCTTCGGGCAGGAGGAGTCGAGGTTCGATCTGCCGTCCGGCTTCCTCGGGATCGGTCTGCACACCTGCGCCGGCGCGATCCTGGCGTGCGCCACCGAAGAGCAGAAGCGACGGTACCTGCCGCCGCTCGCGCGCGGCGAGAAGGTCTGGTGTCAGCTCTTCTCGGAGCCGGGCGCGGGCTCCGACCTCGCCGGACTGCGCACCCGCGCCGAGCGCGACGGCGACGAGTGGGTGGTGTCGGGCCAGAAGGTATGGAACTCGGGCGCGCATTACGCCGATTGGGCGATCCTGGTCGCGCGCTGCGACGCCGCGCTGCCGAAGCACAAGGGCCTGGTGTTCTTCGCTCTCGACATGAAGACACCGGGCGTCGAGGCGCGCCCGATCCGCCAGATCCCGGGCACCGCCGAGTTCAACGAGACCTTCCTCGAGCGCGTGCGCATCCCCGACCAGAACCGCATCGGCGAGGTCGGCGGCGGCTGGCAGGTCGCGGTCGCCACCTTGGCCAACGAGCGCTTCGGATCGTTCTCGATGAAACCCGACTTCGCGGACCTGTTCGCGGCGGCGCGCGACCTCGACGTGAACGGCGAGCGCGCGATCGATCGCGGCGAGGTGCGCGCGCGCCTGGCCGACTGGTACGTGCAAGCGGAAGGCGTGCGCCTCACTCACGTGCGCGCGCTCACCGCGCTCTCGCGCGGCCGTCAGGTGGGACCCGAGGCCTCGATCAGCAAGGTGGTGGCCGCTGCGCAGTGCCAGGACATCGCGTCGTTCGGCGCCGATCTGTTCGAGGAAGCCGGGATCTTGACCGGGAGCGATGCCGCGGCGGGAGGACTGTTCCCGCACGGGCTGCTCAACTCACCCGGCATGCGGATCGCGGCTGGGACCGACGAGATCCTGCGCAACATCATCGCGGAGCGCGTGCTCGGTTTACCCGGCGACATCAGAGTCGACCGCGACCGAGCCTTTCAGGAGATTCCCCAGGCTCCCCGCTGAGAAATCACCCTAGCCAGCGCCGCGACCTGGCGCTGATCTTGAATCTGCTTCCACCAGAAGGGAGGCAGTATGGAAAAAAGCCTGATGGAAAAGGGGCTCGTCGCCGAGAGCACGACCGAGATCGCGGCGCCGCGGAGCAAGGTCTGGAAAGCACTGACCGACCCCGCCTCGATCAAGAAATACATGTTCGGCGCCGACGTCGCGTCTGACTGGCGCGAGGGAAGCCCGATTACCTGGAAAGGCGAGTGGCAGGGCAGGAAGTACGAGGACAAGGGCGTCATCCAGCAGATCAAGCCGGAGCGGACCCTCTCGTACAGTCACTTCAGCCCGCTCGCCGGAAAACCGGATCGACCGGAGAACTACCACACCGTGACGATCGACCTGTCCGGCCAGGGCGACCGCACCAAGGTCACGCTCACCCAGGACAACAACGCGACCGAAGAGATGCGTGAGCAGTCCGAGAAGAACTGGTCGATGATGTTGGGCTCGCTCAAGAAGCTACTCGAGAGCTAGCTGTCGACTGCGGCGCCGAGGGACCGGCGCGGGCGGGTAGTTCACTTCTTCGGCCGCCGGTTGTAGCCCTTGTCGCCGTACGGCTCGAGCTGCTCGAGCCAGAGCTGCTCGAGCGCCGCGAGATCGTCGCTGGGGTCCCAACCCGGACCCTCGGGCGGCTCGAGCTCCTCGAGCGTCTCGAACGC
>DATAFT010000617.1:0-2665 GCA_036257295.1 Thermoanaerobaculia bacterium | reverse complement strand
AAGGCGCGCGCAACGCCACGTTGACGCCGTCGGCGCCTGCCGCGACGTACTCGGCGACGCGCTCCGCCGCGGTGTCCGGTGTCCCGGCGAGGACTCCGCCCTCGACGCGCGCCAGCGCGAAGCCCCACTGCTGCTCGAGCTCGCGCCGCAGTCGCGGCTCGCTCGCCTTGTCGGGCGCCACGTTGAAGACGACGTTGACGCTGCGCTCGATCGACGCCGGGTCGCGTCCTTCCTTCTCGCACCACTGGTCGAGCGTCGTGCAGAGGTGCTTGAACTGCTGCGGCGAGACGTAGGCCGCGTTCCAGCCGTCGCCGTTACGCGCGGCGAGCCGCAGCGTCTTCTTCTCACCGAGCCCGCCGATCCAGATCGGGAGTTTCTTCTGCACCGGCCGCGGCAGGCAGGAGGCGTTTTCCACCGAGAAATGCTTGCCGTGAAACGTCGTGCGGTCCTGGGTGAGCAGGCCGCGTATGATCTGCGTCGCTTCATCGAGCATGTCGAGTCGAGTGCCGATCGGCGGGAACGGATATCCGTAGGCGCGCGACTCCCACTCGTGCCAGCCGCCGCCCAGGCCGATCTCGAAGCGGCCGCCCGAGAGGTGATCGAGGGTGGTCGCCGCCTTGGCTAGGACTCCGGGCATGCGATATCCGACGTAGAGGACGAGCACGCCGAGCCGCGCCTTCTTGGTGTCGGCGGCGAGCGCGCCCAGCGCGGCGAGCGTCTCGAAGTGGTCGAGCGAGCCGAAGCTCTCCATCTTGCCGTCGGCCGGCGGGGTGGTTTCGTAGAAGTGGTCCCAGAGCGAGATCCATTCGACGCCGCGCTGGTCGAGCTTGCGCCAGAGCGCGCGCAGATCGTTCATGCCGATGTTCTGGGGGCCGATGTGGACGCCGAATGTAGCGGGCATGGTTCCTCCCGGCCGGAGCGGATCGAAGTGGAGGACTATCCTACGCGCGCTCCTAAGACGTCAGCATCGATCTTCGACCTCGGGATAGACAGAGAGGGCGGTTGTCCCGTATGCTGTAGTAGCATATCAGCTACATCGTGGAGGTGCCGGCATGATCCGTCGAAGGTTCGCCTCGGTCGCGGCTTCGCTAGCGCTCGCTTCCGGCGCGGTGTCCGCGGAATCGTTTCGGAATCCCCCGGCGCGGCCGCTCCTGGTGATGACCACCCACGCTCGCGTCGACTACGCGATGAACACCCAGATACCGCCAGACATCTATTTGAACTCCCTGTTCGTGTTCGCGGATCGCACGCTGATTCAGAGCTTCAACAGCTCGGCCTCCATGTTTGATGTCGATCCGCAAGTCTCCTCGCATGCCCGTGGACGCGTTCCCGTTGCCGAGTGGAACACCCTCGTCTCGGCCATGACCAACGCGAGAGTCGACGTTCACGAGGACTGCCGCATCCTCCCGGTGGGGCTGCCGCCTTTTCAGACCGTGAGCGAGATCGTCATTCGTTGGTACGGGCGACAGGGCCGCAGGAACACGTTCACGGTGCGGCACCTCGGCGACACCGGCCCCATTTGCGAGTTCGCGGTCATCGAGCTGATGAGCGCCATCATCAACGCCAGCGCCAAGGTCGCCGGCGCCGGTACGTCGGAGTACTTCGCGGTGCCATAGCGCGCCGGTGACGCGACTGTCGCCGTATCCCTGTGCAATGATCGCTGGATGCGCTGGGCGTCCTCGCTCTCCTCCGAGGCACGGCTCGACGGCGCGGTCGCCGAGTGCTCCGATGCGCTCGAAGCGGATCTGGGTGGCGCGGCGCCGGACCTGGTCGCGGCTTTCGTCTCCCCTCACTTCGCCGACAGCTGGACTCGCCTCCCTTCGATCATCGCGCGCCGCTTTCCCAAGGCCGTTCTGCTCGGTTGCTCGGGCGGCGGCGTTCTCGCCGCGGGGCGAGAGGTCGAAGGCGACCGCGCGCTCGCGATGGTGGCCGCCTCGCTGCCCGGCGTTCGTCTGACGCCGCTGGTCGTGCGGCCCGGTGACTTCGTGGACGTCGAGTCGGTCTGTCCGCCCATCGCGCGCTTGGTCGAGTCAGCGTCGGCAGCACCGCCCAAGCCCCGCACTACACCCCACTTCGTGGTGCTCCCCGATCCGTTCTCCTGCCCGGCCGAAACGCTGATCGCCGAGCTCGATCGGCTCTTCCCCGGCAGCGTGAAGATCGGCGGGCTCGCCAGCGGCGCTCGCCAACCCGGCGGCAATCTGCTGTGGGCGGGCGGCGAGCCGGTGCACGGCGGGGCGGTCGCGCTGGCCTTCGAGGGCGAGCTCGCCGTCGACACCATCGTGGCGCAGGGCTGCCGCCCGATCGGGCTGCCGCTGTTCGTGACGTCCGGGCACGGCCATCTCATCCAGGAGCTCGACGGCCTTCGCCCGCTCGATCTGCTGCGCGAGCTCCACGAAGCCGCGTCGCCGCGCGACCGCGAGCTCTTCCGCGGCTCGCTCTTCGTCGGAGTCGTGATGCGCGAGGGCGAGAGCGAGTACGGACCGGGCGACTTCCTGATCCGCAACATCATTCAGCTCGACGGCGAGACCGGTGTCCTCGCCGTCGCGGCCGAGGTGCGCGAGGGCAGCGTCGTGCAGTTCCACCTGCGCGACGCCGAAACCTCGGCCGAGGACCTGCGTCACCACCTGCGCGAACAGCCGGCCGGCGGCACGCCTGCCGGGGCGCT
>DATAFT010000575.1:0-4088 GCA_036257295.1 Thermoanaerobaculia bacterium | reverse complement strand
TCCAGCCGTTCGCGACGAAGACGCAGCGAAGTGTGCGCCAGTCTGCGCGCCGACGTGGCCCGCTGGTCCTTGTGGATGGCGTCGACCAGGTTGGGCAGGAGAACCATGGTCGTCGGGTCGCGCAGCCAGCGCGATGTCTCGGCGAGCTCGCGCTCGAACAGCTCCGGCGCCTCGAGTCCGGCGATGGGCTCCTCCGCGTGTCGCGCCAGACGGGCCGCCGCTTCCAGCTGTTGTGAGGCCCACAGCGAGTCGACGCGCAGCCGCGCGGAGCCACGGCATCAGATCGGGCACCGTGAGCTCCATCGACGAGTAGTCGATCCCCAGGCTCGAGCGCTCGAGACTCACGGCGCCTCCATCTGCGCTCGAGCCGGCTCGAGCTTCGCGATGAGCGCATCGAAGCCGGCTTCGTCCTCTGCGGTCCAGGGCGAGCCCAGAGCCTGTACTCGCCGGGTCACCAACTCCTGCTGTTCCGTCGCGAGGCCGGTGGCTTCGATCCCGGCGGTGAGCCATGCCGCCGCGTTGGCTTCGGCCTCAACCGGTCCCGGCGCGTAGCTCGCCGGGTCGAGGCTGCCCGCGTCCACTTCGAAGCGGGCTCTCGCCTGCTCGAGGCGCCGAGCGGCGTAGACGCGAAACCCGACCGTCGCCGCGCCGCCGACCCCGGCCAGCGCGACGACCAAGAGGAGAATCGCGCGTGCGCGTGCTCTCATCGGCGCCCTCGTAGGCGCTCGGCGTGGACCCTAGTTCTTCGCGGGATCGACGATCGCCTGGTACGCCAAGCTCTTGCTGATGAGCCTCGCCTTGCGCGCCGCGCCGCCACCGCGGTTCTGGATCATCCCCACCACGATCAGGTCCTGCTCCGGGTTGATGCCGAACCAGGTGCCGCCGACGCCGTACCACCAGAACTCGCTCTTCGCCAGCGCGTGATCCGCGGAGCCGTCGGGCCGCTCGACGATCGCGAAGTCGACGCCGAAGGTGTTGCCGGGGTTGCCGATCATCGGGTTGATCTCGGGGATCGCGGCGGGAAGCTGGTTGGTGTGCATGAGCTTCACCGTCTCCGGCTTCAAGATCCGCACGCCGCCGAGCTCGCCGCCATTGAGCAGCATCTGCGCGAAACGCGTGTAGTCCATCGCGGTCGAGGTCAGGCCGCCGCCGCCCGAGAAGAACTTCGCCGGCGTGAGGAACTCGTCCTTGCCCTGGCTCACCAGCTTGCCGTCCTTGTCCGGCACGTAGAGCGGCGAGAGGCGCGCGGCTTTCGCTTCCGGCACCCAGAACGCGGTGTCCTTCATGCCGAGAGGCTCGAAGATGGTCTCCTCGAGGTACTGGTCGAACGGCTTGCCGGAGAGCACCTCGACCAGATAGCCCTGCACGTCGACCGAGACGCTGTAGTGCCAGAGCGTTCCCGGCTGCTGGCGCAGTGGGATCTTGCCCAGCTTGGTGACGAACTCCTTGAGTGTCGAGTTGCGATCGAGGATGTTCGCCTTCTGGTAGAGCGTGTCGACCTGCGAGCGCGAGAAGAACCCGTAGGTGAGGCCGCCGGTGTGGCTCACCAGCTCGCGGATCGTCATCTTGTGCGTGGGATCTTCGACCACCGGGTTACCGTCGGGTCCGTCGGCCTTCGCCACCTTGAGATTGGCGAGCTCGGGGATGTACTTCTCGACCGGGTCCTCGAGCTTGAACTTGCCCTGGTCGTAGAGCGTCATCAACGCGACGCCGGCGATCGGCTTGGTCATGGAGTAGATGCGCATGATGGTGTCCTTGGCCATCGGGATGCCGGCTTCCTTGTCCTGCATACCGAAGGTCTCGAACTGGACGATCTTGCCGTGGCGCGCCACCACCGTGACGATGCCGGCGAGCTCGCCCGAGTCGACCAGTGCCTGCATCTCGGTCTCGAGCTTGGCCAGACCCTCGGCGCTCATGCCGACTTCGGCCGGCTTCGCCATGCCGAGATCGCGGGCGCCCTGGTCGTCGGCCTGGGCCGAGAGGCCCGCCGGAGACGCGAGCACGAGCGCGAGACAGAGCGTTCCGAACCAACCGAGCTGACGTTTCATGGCTCTCCCTTCTTCGATACGGGTTTCGTGATGACTCAAGAGTGTTCTCCGAAGGCGGCGTCGAAGGCCACGCGCGACGGCGGGAAGTCGAGCGACCGCACGAACTCGCAGGCTTCCGCCGCGCCGTGCTCCCGGTCCATGCCGTCGTCCTCCCACTCGACCGAGAGCGGACCGCGATAGGCGATCTCGTTGAGCGCCCGCAGGACCTCTTCGAAGTCGATCGAGCCACGCCCCGGCGAGCGGAAGTTCCAGAAGCGCCGGCGATCGCCGAAAGCGAGATGGCCGCCGAAGACGCCGCCGTCGCGCGGCGTCTCCGACCACCAGGCGTCCTTGACGTGGACGTGCACGATGCGATCGCGCAGGCGATGGAGGAAGGCGACGTAGTCGACGCCTTGGTAGCCGAGATGGCTGGGGTCGTAGTTGAAGCCGAAGGCGCGATGTCCGTCGAGCGCCTCGACCGCGCGCTCGGCGGTGGCGAGATCGAACGCGATCTCGGTGGGGTGGACCTCGAGCCCGAAGCGCACGCCTTCCGCCGCGAACACGTCGAGGATCGGCTTCCACCGTCGCGCGAAATCCGCGAAGCCGGCTTCGATCATCTCGGGCGGCACCGGAGGGAAGGAGTAGGCGAGGTGCCAGACCGAGCTGCCGGTGAACCCGTTGACGGTCTCGACACCCAGGCGCGCGGCAGCGCGCGCGGTGCGCTTCATCTCCTCGGCGGCCCGACGGCGCACGCCCTCGGGATCGCCGTCGCCCCAAACGCTCGCCGGAAGGATGGCGCGGTGGCGTTCGTCGATGCGATCGCACACCGCCTGGCCCACCAGGTGGTTCGAGATCGCCCACACGCCGAGCCCGTGACGCTCGAGGATGCCTCGCCGCTCGCGACAGTAGGCGTCGTCGTCGAGCGCGCGGGCGACGTCGAAGTGGTCGCCCCAGCAGGCGAGCTCGAGCCCGTCGTAACCGAAGGCCGCCGCTTTCTCCGCCAGTGTCGCGAGCGGAAGGTCCGCCCACTGACCCGTGAAGAGCGTCACCTTGCGAGGTTCGTTCACGACCGTGCCGAGCCTTTCGCGCCTACCGCCGGCACCACCGCGTCGCTCTCGAGGCTCGCCCAGCCATTCGCGCGCGCGCTGGCCACCACCGCTTCGAGGAACCGCATGCCGCGCACGCCGTCGTGCTCGGTGGGGAAGTCGAGGACGCCTCGGTCGACCGGCTCGCCCCGCCGGCGCGCGTCGAGCGCCAGCGCGAAGTCGCGGTACAGGTTGGCGAACGCCTCGATGAAGCCCTCGGGATGACCCATCGGCAGGCGCGTCGCGCGCTTGGCCGCGTCGGAGCAGGTCGGACCGCCGGTGCGCTGGACCTCCGCCGGACGATCGGGCCAGCGCAAGACCAGCGAGTTTGGCTCCTCCTGGCGCCAGTCGAGCCCGCCGTGCTCGCCGTATACGCGCAGGCGCAGGCCGTTCTCTTCGCCCACCGAGATCTGGCTGGCGTGCAGCACCCCGCGGGCGCCGCCGGCGAAGCGCAGCAGGACGTTGCCGTCGTCGTCGAGCGCGCGACCGTGAACGAAGGTGGTGAGGTCGGCGCACAACGCGTCCACCTCGAGGCCGGTCACGTACTCGGCGAGCTGGTGGCAGTGAGTGCCGATGTCGCCCATGCAGCCGGCGGCGCCGGCGCGAGCGGGATCGGTGCGCCATGACGCCTGCTTCTGGCCGGTGGCCTCGAGCCGCTCGGCGAGCCAACCCTGTGGGTACTCGATCACCACCTTGCGGATGGCCCCGAGTCGCCCGCTCGCGACCAGGCTCTTCGCCTCTCTCACCATCGGATAGCCGGTGTAGTTGTGCGTGAGACAGAAGAGGCGCCCGCTCGACGCGACCCGATCGCGGATCGCGAGCGCCTGCGCCAGGTCGAGCGTCATCGGTTTGTCGCAGACCACGTCGAAGCCGCGCTCGAGCGCGGCCATCGCCACCGGATGGTGGAGATGGTTGGGGGTCACGATGGCGACGAGCTCCATGCGCTCCGCCGATTCCCGCCGCGCCTCGCGATCGA
>DATAFT010000324.1:0-6345 GCA_036257295.1 Thermoanaerobaculia bacterium | reverse complement strand
GCCGAGCGCAGGATCTCGAACGGGGACAACACCTCGGCGCGCATCGTGAACTCGGTGCCCTGGCGCGTGTGCTGCTCGGCGAGCAGATCGGTGCCGAAGCCCAGCTTCACACCGGCGCGCTTCATGGTCTCGAGACCGGCGTAGGCGTGATCGACGACGGCCGCGAGCTTGTCGAGACTGCGCTGCGCGATGCCCATCGCCTTGCCGTCGCTCTGGATCGCGCCCATCACCGAGAACGTCGGCACCACGAACGCGCCGCGATCGACCACCTCGCGCGCTGTTGCGTCGCTGATCAAGGTGGCGTGCTCGATGGTGCGCACGCCGAGCCTCGCTGACCGCAGCACCGCTTCGTCGGGGTGGCAGTGAGCGGCCACGTAGGCACCGCGGCGGCGGCACTCGTCGACGATCGCGAGGATCTCGGCATCGGAGTACTGGCAGCGATCGATCGGATCGCTCGGGCTCATGATGCCGCCAGAGCCCATGATCTTGATGTGGTGCGCGCCCTTGCGCAGCTCCTCGCGGACCGCCTTGATGCAGGCGTCGACGCCGTCGGCGAGGATCGCTAGCTCGTTGCGCTCGGCGCCGCACATGCAGTATTCGTGCGCCGGCACGCCCGGACCGCGAAAGTCCCCGTGGCCGCCGGTCTGCGACAGCGCGCGGCCGCCGTAGAAGAAGCGCGGGCCGTCGATCCAACCCTTCGCCAACGCCATCGCCAGCCCGTGATCGCCGCCGGCGACGTCGCGCACGGAAGTGAAGCCGCAGGCGAGGATGTCGCGCAGGAACGTCGCGGCGTAGTGGGCGTAGTAGGTCGGCGGCCGGTCGGCTGTCCCCAGCCGCACCGAGTGGACATAGACGTGCACGTGGCAGTCGATCATGCCCGGCATCAACGTCCTGCCGCTGCCGTCGATGCGCTCGGTGCCGGACTGGCGGATCGGTCGATCGGACACCTCGCGAATGCGATTGCCCTCGACCAGGACGAACGCGGGGTCGCGCAGCTGAGGGTTCTCGCCGTCGAAGACGGCTACGTTCTCGAACAGGATGGTGGCCATGGCTACCGCCTACAAGTATCCCAAAGCGCGCAGCTCTCGCTCCAGCTTCGGATCGACGACAATCGCTTCCGGCGGCGATGTTGGTGCTGCTCGGCCGGCCTCGTCGAGCATCGCGCCGAGTCGCGCCACCGTCACCGGGTCGGCGGCGGCGAGGTTCCGTGTCTCGCCGGGATCCTCGGTCAGGCGGTACAGCTCCTCGACGCGACCGTTCGCCGTGCGACGTCGAATCAGGCGCGACTCGCCCTCGGTGACCGACTCCAGCCGGTCGCCCTCGACGTCGGTCAGCGAGAAGACCGCGGGGGCGAGCGCTGCAACACCGGAGCCGCCCCGTCGGCCCTCGCCGGTGTCGACCAGCAGCGGCAGCAGCGATCTTCCCTGAACGCCCTGCGGCGCCTCGATCCCCGCGGCCTCGAGCAGCGTGGGCATGAGATCGATCTGCTGAACCGGCGCCGCGCGACGGCCGCGAGCGCCATCCGGCAGCCGCACCATCAACGGCACGTCGAGCACCTCGGCGAAGAGCGTCTTGCCGTGCTCCCAGCCGCCGTGCTCGTCGAGCTCCTCGCCGTGGTCCGCCGTAACCACCACGATCGAGTCGTCGTAGAGGCCGCGAACACGAAGCTCGCCGACCAGCGAGGGGAACGCGTAGTCGGCCGACGCCAGCTCGCCGTCGTAGAGCTGGCGCATCCAGTCGACGATCTCGGGCGACGTCGCAACCTCTCCAGTGCCCAGACGCCTCATGAAGGCCCGATCGGGCTCTTCCTCGATCGGCGCCGGCCCGGGAGCGAATCGCTCGAGTAGGTCCGGTGGCGGGCGATAGGGCGCGTGCGGCTCGACGACGTGAAGGTAGAGAAAGAACGGCTGCGACGGATCCGCCCGCAGGTCGAGCCATTCCATCGCCGCCGCCACCAGCGGCTCTCCCCGGCTCTCCCATCGCCGCATCTGGCGGTAGGTGGAGAACCCCTGCGCCACGCCGAAGCGCCGCGACATGTTGGCGTTGGAGACGAACGCGGCGTTCTCGTAGCCCGCGGCGGCCAACATCTCGGCGAGCGTGGTGTGTCCGTCGGCGAGACGATCGAGCCTGCCGTTGGTGCCGTGCTGTTGCGGCAGGAGGCCGGTGAAGATCGAGACCATCGCCGGCCGCGTCCACGACGCCTGCGCGGTGGCGTGCTCGAACAGCACCGCATCGGCAGCGAACGCGTCGAGGCGTGGCGATGCCGGTCGCGAGTAGCCGTAAGCGCCCAGGCGGTCGGCGCGCAGCGCGTCGATGAGGAAGAGGACCAGATTGGGGGGACGCTGCGGTCGGGCGCCGGCCTCCGCCTGGTCGCGGCCGCCGCACGCACCCAGCGTCATCGCGGCGACGATGGCGACCGAGGACGCGTGCAACGCGCGGCGGCGACCACGGCCACGAGTCCCGATGCCGATGCCGATCCAGAGCAGTGACAGCGCCACCAACGCCGCGACCACGCCGGCGGCGATCTCGGGCCACGACGACACCGCGACCACGACGCGGTGCTTACCTGCCGGCACCAGCAAGCCGAGCTGACAGAGGTTCACCGGCACGGTCGCGATCTCGCGTCCCTCGATCCGCGCGCGCATCAACGGCTGGAACGCGCGCCGGATCACCGCCACACCACCAGCGCTCTCGACCTCGAGCTCGATGCGGTCGGGCTCCATCGCGACGACCCGGACTCGACCGCCCGGCTGGTGCTCGATCGGCTGCGGCACGATCCCCGCAAGCGTGCCCGGCGACGAGCGCGCCACCCGCGCGAACGCGTCGAGCGGACTCTTCGCCACGGTCAGCGTGTCGGGCCAGAACGCCTCGGGCGCGGGATCCACCACGCGGAAGAAGAACGACCGCGCGCCATACGCCTTGTTGATCGCCGCGAGAACGAGCGGCGACGCCTCGAGCGGCTCCGGCGCCACCAGCACGTCGGCTCCCACCACCTCGAGCCAGCGCGCGCGCTCTGGCCACGGAGCGTCGCGGATCTCGATGGTGAGGAAGCTGGTGAAGAGATGATGCAGGCCCTCGAGATCGGGTGCCAGCGGATAGCGAAGCCCCTGGAGCACGCCCGGCGCCGGCGCCAGCTCCATCGCTTCGTAGCGCTCGTTCACGAGATGCGGCCCGGCCGGAAAGGCCGCGCGTTCGCCGCCGATCTCCCACGGGGGATAGGCCATGCGCGCCACCACGACGTCGTCGCCAGCCGTGGCGGCATCGTGCGGCGGCGGTTGATCGTAGGCGGAGACCGAGTCGGTCATCCACAGCGGCGCGAGTTGGAGCAGCGCCGCCAGCTCGAGCGCCACCAACGTGTCGACGCTCTTCCATCGCAGAGCGATCGCGGTCGCGCCGAGCAGCAGCGCCGCGATCGCGAGGCCGGCCAGCCAGACCTCGCGCTGCGCGCCGGCGACCGCGGCGTCGGGTGGGAGCGCGCCGAGCAGTCTGGCCGGGTTGGCGCCGAGGAAGCGGACTGCGAGCGCCGCCGCGCCCGCGAGCAGCGCCGCGGAAGCCAGCGCGAGCGGCGCGCGCCCACCGACACCCGACCGCGCGCGGTCGAGGCCACGCCCCGCGAGCAACGGTAAGACCAGCGCCGGCCACAGCAGCAGCTTCTCGGGTGAGCGGAACAGTCCACCGCCGACGCGGACCAGGAGCTCGCCCGACATCCCGAGCAGCCATGCCAGCACGAAGCCGATCGCGACGAGTGCGACCAGGCGCCGGCTAGACCGCCATGCCAGCGTGCCGATCGCGAGCGCGACGATGCCGGGGTGGATCGAAAAGAAGTACGGCAGATGATCGAGCAGGTCCCAGGCTTCGATTCCGTTCGGACCGAACTGACCGGGATGGCCGAACGGAAACGGCACCACCAGCTCGAGCAGGCGTCGTGGATCGAACGAGTAGAACGAAGCCTGGCTGGCGAGGACACCGTGACTGCCGCGAAACGAGAACCCGACCACGCGCCAGGTCGCCACCAGTTGAGGCAGCGCGACCAGCGCGCCGAGCGCGGCCACGGCGCCGGTCGAGAGCAGTCCGCGCCGGGTGCCCTGCCGCTCGATCGCGACCACCGCCATCGGCACCACGCCGAGCAGCGCGGTCACCGGCTCGCCGCCGAGAAGCGCCAAGCCGCAGGCGAGAGCGCCGAGCGCGATGCCGCGTGCGCCGCCGCGCGCAGCACCCAGGATCGCGAGCGGCCACCATGCGATCACCGTGAGCAGGTTGTAGAACGTCAGCGCGGCGAGCAGGTACCCGGAGCCGCCGTAACAGAGTCCCGCCAGCACCGCGGCGGCCGGTGAGAGCCCGAGCCCCCGCGCCAGCGCGAACATGGCGATGGCGGCGAGCAGCCAGTGCAGCGCGTAGTGCAGGTTGAACGCCGGCCAGAACGGCAGCAGGAGATAGAGCACGTTCCCGGGGTAGAGCGAGACGGTATTGGGATTGCCGCGAAAGGCCTGTCCCATCGCCCAGGTCGGATTGAAAGCAGGGACGTTGCCGGAGCGCAGCTCCGCCGCGCCGAACGCCTTCCAGGGCAGGTGCGAATGGAAAACGTCGCGAAAGTAGAGCGTGCGCTCGCCGAGCGCGAGCGGCAGCGTCACCGCGATCCAGACCAGGAGGATCGAGGCGACGACCAACGCGAGTCGTCGCGTTGCGGTGCGGTCAGTAGCGCTGGAGTCGGCCACTCGGTACGGCCGCGCGTTCACCGGTGAACGCCGGCGTCGCGACTATGCCAGGTTGCGAGGGGCGCGTGCCGATCAGCTCATCGGATACTCTGCGCGCGCATCCGCGGTTGGCAGGTGTCCGGAGAGAGCACGGCGCGCCGTCACCGGTGGTCGACCCCGGGGTCGGAGCCGGTCATCGGTGCCGGCAGCATCGACCGCATGCACCGCTCCAGACGAGGAAAGAAACGGATCGGATCGAGCAGCCGGTTCATCCAACCCGACGTGACACAGAACCCGCGCGAGTGGTCCTGGTGATGAACCCAGTGACGCTCTGGGCTGAGGATCAGCCCCCTTCTCTGCAGCCATCTCGCGGCAGCCGGCGGCGCGGGATCGTGCGCCCACTTGTGCAGCATGTTGGTAGCACCAACGCCGCAGCTGAGCGCGAGCAGGAAGGACGAACCGAAGAGGGCCCAGGGACGGCCGGTTGCCGGCAGATCGCTCCACCACAGCCAAGCGAGCGGCGGCATCATGAGGTTGCGAAACCGAAAAATCACAGGTCCGACCAGGGGCGTCTGCGGCGAGAAGAACGTGTCGCAGAACCAGTGCACCGAGCCCGATACGAAGTCCGCGCTGGCGTAGCCCAGGACGATCGCTACAGCCACCGGCCAGTACCACCCGTCGATCACGGTCACGGCCCCCACCCGCCAGGCCAGGCGAAAGATCAGGACGCACGAGAACGCCACGGCCGCGCCTTTCACCGCGGTGAGCCAAGGCGGCTGGTGGTCGAGAGCCGACACCGGACTGACCGGGTCGATGAGCGGGCACGACTCGGCAGCGAGCGGCAGTCGCGTCGATCGGAGCATCAGGATCCTCCGGAACGGGGTGCGATCAGGGCGTGTCGGCGATCATACCGCGTGGCCTGGCTCGCGGTGGCGCTGCTCGCCGCGCTTGAGGCCGCGACGACGCGCCGATCCGCCGCTAGCGACGAGGGCCGCCCCCGAGTGCAAGCGGTGCGCGTCGAGTCGCCGCCACAGATCGACGGCGACGTGCTCAACGATGCGGCGTGGGCACAGGCTACGCCCGCGGCCGAGTTCTGGCAGACCCGCCCCTATGCCGGCGAGCCCGCCTCGGAGCATACCGACGTGCGCGTCACGTTCGACGCGACCACGCTCTACGTCGGCGTCGTCTGCTACGACCGGGAGCCCGACCACCTGGTCGTCTCCGACGCGCGACGCGACGCGCCACTCGACGACACCGACAGCTTCCAGATGATCTTCGACGCGTTCCGCGACCAGCAGAACGGCTTCGTGTTCGGCACCAACCCGGCCGGTATCGAGTACGACGGCCAGCTCCAGAACGACCCCACCGGCAGCACCTTCGGCGGAGGCGGCGGTGGACGTTTCGGCGGCGGCTCCGGCGGCGGCTTCAACGTCAACTGGGACGGCGCGTGGACCGTCGCCGCCAAGACCGGCGACTACGGCTGGAGCGCCGAGTTCGCGATCCCGTTCGCGACGCTGCGCTATCCGCAGGACGAGGGCGCGGTGTGGGGCCTCAACTTCCAGCGCAACATCCGGCGCCGCAACGAGGTCGCCTTCTGGTCGAAGCTCGAGCAGCAGTGGAGTCTCTTCCGCCTCGCCAACGCCGGGACGCT
>DATAFT010000563.1:0-1872 GCA_036257295.1 Thermoanaerobaculia bacterium | reverse complement strand
TGGACGCGCTGGTGGTGGCTCGGCAATCGAGTGGACGAAGCCGAGTCGCGGCGACAGGTCGCGATGTTCGTCGAGAAGGGATTCGGCGGGGTCGAGATCCAGGCCTTCTCGCTCGGCGATCGGGTCGATCGCCGCCCGGGCATGCGCGATCGCACGCTCCAGTTCGACACCGACGCGTTCTGGAGCAACGTGCGCGCGACCCTCGACGCGGCGAAGGACGCCGGGCTCGGCGTCGATCTCAATCACGGCAGCGGATGGCCGGCCGGCGGTCCGTGGGTGGGACTCGCGGACACCTACGAGACGCTGATCTACGGCGAGACCTCGATCGAAGGCGGGAGCGAAGGGCGCGAAGTCGCGCAGACGCTTCCCGGGCCGCATCTGCCGCTCGGGTACGAGCTCACGCTGCTGCTCGAGCGCGTGTTCGGCAGTGAGGTCGTGTCGTTCCCGGTCGAGCATCGGCGACTGGTGGCGGTGGTGGCGGCGCGAGAGTACGAGGCGGCGTCGAGGAGTCGGGCCGGTTACGACGCGCAACGGGAGCTCGTGGTGCGCGACGGCAGCGAGACCGGGAGATTCCAGCCGGTGCGCGACGGCGCGGCGGCCGCGGGCGCTCAGGCGCCGCGTGGCGACGCGCAGACCGCCAAGCGCGCGCAGGTGATGCTCGATCCCGCGACGCTCACCGTGCTCGACTCGAACGTGCGCGACGGCGAGCTGCGCTGGAGCGCGCCCCCGGGGACCTGGCGAGTGGTCGCCATCTACGCCATGCCGGCGGGCGAGGCGCCCACTTTGGTGGCCGCACCGCAGGCCGGCCTCGTGCTCGATCACTTCCATGCAGACAAGGTGCGCGCGCACTACGACTATCTGTTGGGCAAGCGCACCGGAATCGATGCCTACTGGGGCGCGCCGCTGCGCGGCTTCTTCAACGACAGCCTCGAGTTCAAGGTCGAGCGGCACTGGGCGGAAGGCTTCCTCGACGAGTTCGCGCGGCGGCGCGGCTACGACCTGCGTCCGTGGCTGCCGGCGCTCTTCGTCGCCGGAGCCGACAACTTCTTCGTGAGCGACGTCTTCGGCGTGCATCCCGACCCCGACTTCGGGTTGGGAGCCGAGGCCGATCGCGTGCGCTGGGACTACGAGCTCACCGTCTCCGACCTGGTGATCGAGCGCTTCTTCGACTCGTCGCGCGAGTGGGCGGCGGCGCGCGGACTACTGAGCCGCGCGCAGGGCTACGGCATGGCGCTCGATGCGATTCGCGCGGCCGGGCACATCGACATCCCCGAGACCGAGGCGCTCTACGCCGGCGGCAGCGATCTGTTCCTCAAGCTCGCTTCTTCGGGCGCGCACCTCTACGGGCGTTCACTGGTGAGCGCCGAGTCGTTCGTCTGGCGCGGCGCCGAGTACCGCACCACGCCGCAGAAGGTGCGCGCCGCCGCCGACAAGCTGTTCACCGCCGGCGTCAATCACGTGGTGTGGCATGGAACGCCGTACCGCGTCACGCGTGCTGAGGGCGATGGCTTCGGTGAGGAAGGTTGGTACCCCTGGTCGATCCCCGGCGCTACGCTCGGGTTCTCGACGAACTTCTCCGAAGCGAGCCCGTTCTGGCGCGACGCCGAGGCGATCAACCGCTATCTGGCGCGCGCGCAGTTGTTGTTGCGGCAGGGGCGGCCGGAGGCCGACGTCCTGGTCTACTACCCGTTCGCGCGATTCCCGAGCTCGTTCGGCGGCGACGCCGAGGCGGCCGAGCGCGAGGATCTCTTCAACGGCTGGCTGCGTGAAGCGGAACCGGCGGTGCCGGCGTCGTCGCTCGCCGGTCTGCTCGGCGGCAGAGCCGAGAGCGTCGAGGATCCGCTGGTGCCGTGGCTGCGCGAGCAACAGCGG
>DATAFT010000321.1:0-6988 GCA_036257295.1 Thermoanaerobaculia bacterium | reverse complement strand
CTCCGCGCGCACCAGGCCCAGGCTCTTGATCAGCTCGACGTTGCGCAGCGACTCGGTCATCGCCCCGGCCATCCTGACCGTCTCGCGGCGGATCGATCGCTGCAGCGTGCGGATGCGCCGGCTCAAGAGCCCGGTGAGCCCACCCAGCACCACCACCCCGAACACGAAGACCGCGATCAGCGCCAGGTTCTTGGTGATGGCGTAGAAGACGAGGAACGCGACACCCACCACCGACGAGAAGAAGACGTTGATCGCGGCGTTGAGGAACCGCTCGGTGTCGGCGCGCACCTTCTGCAGCAGCGCCACCGACTCGCCGCTCGACCGGTTCTCGAACTCCTCGAACGAGAGCCGGAGTGTGTGGCGAAGGCCGTCGTTGAAGAGCTGGACTCCGAACTTCTGGGTCACGAGCTGCAGCAGATAGTCCTGCACCGTGCGCGCGAGCCTCGCCAGGAGCGCCACCAACGCAGCCAGGCCGAGCCACCAGAGAGCGCCGGAAGCGAGCTCCCTTTGCGTGCGACCCTGTTGGTTCAGCGCGTAGTCGTCGAGGATCTTTCCGAAGATGATCGGGTCGACGAGCGTCAGCACCTGCGCCAGCGCGGCAAGCAGGAGCGCGGCAGCGACGAGCCAGCGGTAAGGACGGAGGTACGTCCAGAGGATGCGCACAGCACGAGCTTACGGGTGATTGGCCGAGCGTCCGAGCGATGCGGACAGGACTCTCTTGGAAAGAGCGTAGGCGGTTGTCGAAGAGATGGGGAGTTGCTGCCGAGGGCACGGACGAAGTCCGTGCCCGAACGCCACGACTCCCACCTCCTCCGACAGAGCGAGCGAAGCGAGAGATTGGCGGAGGGGGTGGGAGTCGAACCCACGAGCCCCTTACGGGGCCGGCGGTTTTCAAGACCGCTGCCTTAGACCACTCAGCCACCCCTCCGCAGGGATGCGGTCAGGGGAAGCGTAGCCGGTCGGCGCCCCAACGCAAGAGGCGACCGCAGAGCCGCGAAAGAGCGACTGAAGGGGCAGCAGGCCGACCGGCACAGCATTCGTGTCAACGACCAGTACCGGGTAACGTTCCGATGGGAGAATGGTCATGCCTATGAAGTCCGCGTCCAGGACTATCACTAGAAGGACCGACTGGCTCGGCCCGGCGATTCCGCCCGGAGAGATCCTTCTGGAGGAGTACTTGAAGCCGCTCGGGCTCGGACAGGTCGAGGCCGCACAGCGGCTCGACATCTCGCTCAACCGGCTGAACGAGATCGTCCTCGGCAAGCGCGGCATCACCGCGGACACAGCGCTGCGGTTCTCGCGACTCTTGAAGACCTCGCCACAGCTCTGGATGCGGTTGCAGGCCGACTGGGATCTACACCAGGCGATCGAGCGCGAACGGCGGAAAACGTCATAGCGGTCGTCTAGCCGGGCCCGATCCGCTCCAGCCCACCCATGTAAGGGCGCAGCGGCCCCGGAACTACCACCGACCCATCGGCCTGCTGATAGTTCTCGAGCACCGCGACCAGCGTTCGCCCTACCGCGAGCCCCGAGCCGTTGAGCGTATGCGCGAGCTTCGGCTTGCCGCCGCCCGCAGGCCGGTAGCGGACGTCGCCGCGACGAGCTTGGAAGTCGCGGCAGTTGCTGCACGAGGAGATCTCGCGGTACGCGCTCTGCGACGGCAGCCACACCTCGAGGTCGTGCGTCTTCGCGCTGTGGAATCCGGTATCGCCGCGCGACAGCGTCACGACGCGATACGGAAGCTCGAGCCGCTCGAGCACGGTCGCGGCGTGACGAGTGATCTCTTCGAGCGCCGCCTCGCTGGTCTCCTGCGTCGTGATCTGCACCAGCTCCACCTTCTGGAACTGGTGGAGGCGGATGAGCCCGCGAACGTCGCGTCCGTACGACCCGGCTTCTGACCGGAAGCAGGGCGTGAACGCGGTGTAGCGCAGCGGCAGCGCCGTCTCGTCGAGGATTTCGCCGCGGTGCATGTTCACCAGCGGGACCTCCGAGGTCGGCACCAGCCAGTACGGCGAATCGGCGAGGCGGAAGAGGTCGGACTCGAACTTGGGAAGCTGGCCGCTCGCGAGCAGCGACGCCTCGTTGGTCAGGTACGGCGGAATCAGCTCGGTGTAGCCGTGCTCGACGGTGTGGAGGTCGAGCATGAAAGCGGCGAGCGCGCGCTCGAGCCGCGCCGCGGCGCCGCGATAGACGGCGAACCGCGCCCCGGCGAGCTTCGCCGCGCGCTCGAAGTCGAGGATCCCGAGGGCCGTGCCGAGGTCCCAGTGCGTCCGCGGCTCGAACTCGAACGCGCGCGGTGTGCCCACCACCCGCTCGACGCGATTGGAGCTCTCGTCGACGCCGGCGGGCACGTCGTCGTCGGGAAGGTTCGGGAGCTTGAGCTCGAGCTCTTGCAGCGATGCGTCGATCTCACCCAGTCGCGCGTCGTGCCGCTCGATGCGCTCCTTCAGCGCGCCCACCGCCGCGATCTCCTCGGTGGCGTCGGCGCCGGTGCGCTTCTTCTCGCCGATCCGCTTCGAGGCCTCGTTGCGCTGCTGCTTCAAGGCCTCCGCTTCGACCAGGATGGAGCGCCGTTCGGCGTCGAGAGTGGTCCAGCGATCGACCAGCTCGAGGTCGACGCCGCGGCCGGCCAGGCGCGCCTTCACCTCGTCAGGGCGCTCGCGGAGGAGGTCCCGGGACAGCATGGGGCGGGCAGCTTAGCGAGGGGTAGCGGAACGGTCAAACGCTGACGGGCCAGCGTTTAGACGCTCTTCGGTGGCCAAACGTACCGTCCTTCACGATAATGGACGCAACGCCAGCGAGCCGCGGGCCCGAGCCCGCGGACTCGGGGCCCGGGTGTCCGCCTGACGAAACCACCGAGACGCCGTCCATCTTCGTTGGTCGACGAGCCGATCGCCATGCGCGCCGCGACCCCGAGTCTGCGGCCGGAGGTGACACCGCTGGGCGCCGGGCAGCAGGCGGTGGGCCGGCGCACGATCGAGCAAACGCCGTCCGCGATGGACGATGCCATCGCGACGGCCGGCGAGGGAACCGAGGCACCCCTCACCGACCGCATCGCCCGCATCGCTCTGCCGCTCGCGTGCGCGGTGTCATGGCTGGTGATCGCCGCTTTTCAACGGGAACCGTCGGTGGCGGCCGAAGCGCGCTACCTCGGCCTCGTCACCGCCGCCCTCCTGCTCGCGGCCCTTCAAGCCGCGCCCCGGATCGACACGCTTCTCGGCACCTCGATCGTCCTGCTCGGCGCGATTCCCTGGGCTCTCCCGGGAACGGCCGATCGCGGCGTCGCCGTCGGGGTGCTGCTCGCGGCGATCCTCGCGATCGCCGTCCTGACCGAGTCGGCGCGAACGCGCGGCGCCGTGGGCCTGGCACGCGCCGCGATCGCATGGCCGCCGTCGCGGATCGTCGCGCTCGTGATGGGAGCTCAGATCCTCGCGCGCAGCGGCGAGCTGCTCGCTCCCGCCACTCGCGACGTCGTCTCGGTGGTGCTGTGGGCGGCACTCGCCGCGGTCGCGATCCTGCTCCTCGCCGAACAGCGCGGCCTACCGACCGCGGCGCTGGCGGGAGCGTCGGCGTTCGTGCTCGGCCCCGGGTTCACGATGACCACCGCTATGGCTCTCGCCGCGCCCGCGCTCGCCACGCTGATCGCCGACGATCGACGCGCTCTGCGACTGGCCGATCCCCGGTTGGGGCGGAGGGGGCTTCGCGTGGCCTGCGCGGGAGCGCTGGCTGCGCCCTTGTTGGTCGACTTCGAGCACGGCGCCTTCCTGGTCCTGGGAGCGATCGCGTTCGCGGCGCCGCGCTGGGCGCGCTGGACCGCGGGCCTCGCCGCGCTGACCGCTTTCTTCGCGCCGGGCGCCGATCGACTCGCCGGATTGGAAGGGCCCGCGTGGCTGCTGGTGTTGGTGCCGATCGTCGTGAGCGAGATCGGGATCGAGGCGGGCGCGTGGCGGTTCGGCGCGGCCAGGGTGGCGACGCGTTTCGCGGCCCTCTGTCTCGGTCTCGCGATCGCCGCGCAACTTCCCGATCGCTCCGCGCTCGCGGTGCCGGCCGTGATGCTCGCCGCGACTCTGGGCGGCGCGCGTCCCCTGGCCGCGGCGGCGCAGGCGGCTTGGAGCAGCGTCCTCGCGATCGCCGTCGCGATACTCGCCGCCTATCCGTGGCTGCGTACCGACGCGCTCGCCGATGCCACCGCTCTCCTCGGTCTCGGCGCCGGGTGGCGAGCGGCGCTGACGACTCTGGCTCTCCTCACGGTGGCGGCGACGGTCGCGATTCTCCTCGCTCGATCTCGACGGCCGGCTGCGTCTCCGGAACAGCTCGCTCCGCTCGCGCTGGCGGTCCTTCTCGTTCCGCTCGCGCTGCTCGCGCATCGCCCGGTCGAGGCGAGCCCGATAGCGCGCCAACCGATCGACCTCGACGAGCGCTCGCCGGCATGGAGCGCTCGACTCGATGCGCCTGCGCGAGTGGCCACGCTCGTCGTCGACTCGTCGCTCTCCCATGCCGCCACCATCGCGCCCGGAACCGCGATCGCCGAGGTCCGCCTGGTCACCACCGCCGGTGAGATCACGCTGCCGGTGCGAACCGGGGTCGACACCGGCGAGTGGGCGGCACGCCGGTCCGACGTGGCGGCGATCCCCGGCTTCACGGCACCCGCGCCCTACGTCCACTGGGTCGACGCCGGGCGAGGCTTCTTCGGCCAGCGCTACCGAGCGCGCCTTCGCCTCGACCAGCCAGCGATCGCGACCGCCGTCGAGGTGCGTCTGGCACCGGGCATCTCGCCCGACGTGGTGCTCACGCTCTTTCACCTGGAGCTGGTGCGATGACGACGCGCGCCGCAGTGCGATGCACGGCGCCGCTGCTCGCGGGTGCGCTCGCGACGGCAGCGATGTGGATGCTTCCCGCCGGTCGCGGCGATCGCTTCAGCTCGACACTCCTCCTCCTGCCTCTCGCGTTCGGCGCGGCGTGGTCGATCGAGCGTTGGATGCGGGAACGGGAGCTCGCGTCACTCGACCGGCGCGAGTCTGCAGCGCTCGTGGGTGCGCTCGGCGCGCTCACCGTCGCCGCCGCGCGAGCGCCGAGCCTCGGGCTTGCCGCCGCCGATCCGCTGATCGCGGTGGGACTGCTGCTCGCCCTCGCCTACTGGACCGCGCGCGTGCTGCAACGGTCTCGGCCTCTCCTGGGCCGTCATCTGCCGCCACGCCCTCCAGCGATCTTCTTCTGGCTGCCGTTCCTGGTGTACGCCAGCCTCATCCCGTGGACCACGCAGCATCGGCCGCCCGACGGCGACGAGCCCTACAACCTGCTGATCGCCCACAGCCTGGTGTTCGACCACGACGCCGATCTCGCCAACAACTATCGCGCCGACGACGCGCATCGTTTCCTCGACCGCACCATCGAGCCGCAGCTCGGCGACCCTCACGGTCCCGCCGGGCAGGTCTACTCGCGCCACAACCTGCTGTTGCCGCTGGTGCTCGCCGTTCCGTACGGCATCGCCGGCCGCGGCGGCGCACTGTTCGCGATGACGGCCATCACCGCGTTGCTGGCCTGGTCGACGCTGGGCCTCGCGCGACGCTACTTCCCGGATCGACCTGGTGAGGTGCTGGCGGCTTGGAGCACTCTCTGCTTCGCGCCGCCGCTGCTGCTGTACTCGTCGCAGGTCTGGGTCGAGGTGCCTGCCGCCCTGCTGGTGGTCTACGGGCTCGATCGCATTCATGCCGCCGCCGAGCCGGGACGCTCGTGGCGCGCCGTGATCGGTCTGGCGACGGCGATCCTCCTGTTGCCGCTGATCAAGATCCGCCTCACCCTGCTCGCGACGTCACTGCTCGCGCTCTACTGCTGGCGGGCGGTGGTGCCCGCGCTCGAGTCGCGGGGAGTCGCGAGCGGCGATCGAGCCGGCGCGCTCGCGCGCCGAGAGCTGCGGGCGCATGCGCTCACCGCGATCGCGCTCACCGTGAGCCTCGCTCTGCTCGCGACCGCGATCCTGCTCCACAACCAGTCGCAGTTCGGCAATCCGCTCAAGGTCCACAGCATGGAGGAGCTCGACGTCACCACGCACCCGGCCGAGCGCTATCTGCGTGGACTGACCGGGCTCTTCTTCGACGGCGCCTTCGGGCTCTTCGCCAGCGCGCCGATCTGGTTGATCGTGTTGCCGGCGCTCGCGGTCCTGCTGGCGCGGCGCCACCGTCTCATGGCCGATGCTGCGTTCGTCGTCGTTCCCTATCTCGTCTTCGTCGCGCCGCGCGGCGAGTGGTACGGCGGCTGGTCGCCGCCGTTCCGGTACGGGCTCGCCTTCTTGCCGCTCCTCGGCATCGCGCTCGCGCAGTCGTTCATCGAACGTCGCAGGCTGGTGGCGCGCCTATCGATCGGCGCGCTGGGCGCCGCCACCTTGGTGCTCGCTTTGCTGTGGGTGAGCGCTCCGGGCTGGACCTACAACTTCGCCAACGGGAGCAGCCGGGTCCTCGATCACCTCGGCAGCAACCTCGGCGTCGACGTCGCCCGCGCGATCCCCAGCTACGTGCGCCCGCGCGCGGCGTCGTGGGGAGGTCCGCTCGCGGCGCTGCTCCTCGCCCTGGCCTGGCGGCTCACGCCGCGCCAGTCGACCGCCGGCGGTAGAGGTCGATGGGCGCGGCCGCGGCGCGCCACCGCGGCGGCAACCGCCGCCATCGGCGCGGCCCTGTTGTTGCTCTCGATCTCGGGCGTCGTGATCGCGGCCGCCCGGGTGCCGACCAAGACCTCGGAGGTCGAGGACGCCTACGTCGCGAAATCCGGAGGTGAGCTCAATCCGCCGATGTGGACGATCGATCGTTGGCGTTATCGTGGCGCCTGGCTGCTGCCCGAAGGGGAACGCATCGTCGTCCCGGTGGCGCCCGGCGGCGAGCGGGTGACGATCGAGCTCGAGGCGCGCTATCTGCGCCGGCGCCATCCACCGCTCACGCTGCGCGTCGAAGCCGGCGATCGGGAGATCGGCAGCCGCGACTTCGTCGAGGAGAGC
>DATAFT010000538.1:0-3422 GCA_036257295.1 Thermoanaerobaculia bacterium | reverse complement strand
ACCGGGCTGCCGCTCATGCCGGCGATCACTCCGCTCTTCTCGAGCCCCTGGCCGGACAGACGAGCAAGGATGAAGCTGGTGTCGGGGTGCATGTTGCGCACGACCCCGAGGATCTCGACGTCGAAGCGCACCGGTTCGGTGCCGGAGAAGACCGAGAGACCGTAGCCCTTGGCGCCGCGCTCGACGGCGTCGATCGGGAGCTCCGGCGCGTTCTCGGGCGCCGCTGCTTCGGTGTCGCCGCTGGTTTCCGAGTGGTTGGCGGCCGTGGGCGCCGGAGGCGCCACGGCTGCGGCCGCGCCGCGCGCCCCGACCGCGATCGCCAGGATCGTGCAGGCACCGAGGAGAAGGGACTGGATCGTTCGATGGAGGTTCGTCACCGGCTGCTTCTAGGCGCGTCGGTTGCGCGTTGATCCGGCAGTCGATCGAGTGGGAATCGTCCCGCGCGCAGAACCCGAAAGCCGCCGCCTTCCCATCGTACCAGGGTCGACGGAGGCCCACCGGGCAGCGTTCCATCGTCGATGACGCCGCCGTCGGCATCGTCGAGAAGCCTCGCGGTGGCGATCGGATCGAGCAGCGGAGTCTCGCCGCTGCGGTTGGCGCTGGTCGCCGTCAAGGGCCCCGTGCGGGCGAGAAGCGCGCGCAAGCGCGCGTGCGCGGGGACCCGGATCGCGACCGTCGCGGTGGCTGCGCTGGCCGGGATCGGTCGAGCGATCGGGACCACGATCGAGAGCGCCGCTGGCCAGAGCGCCGCCACCGCCTCGAGCCCCGCGGCCTCGCGATCGACGCCGAGCGCGAACGCCTGCTCGAGGTCGGCGACCACGATCGGCAGCGCCTGGTCGTCGGCTCGGCCCTTGATCCGGAAGATGTTCGCGACGCCACGCTCGTCGGTGGGGTCGACGGCGAGCGCGTAGCTCGATTCGGTGGGGATGCCGAGGACGCCGGCGCGGCGGAGGATCTCGATCAGTGCCGTCGGGTCGTCGTCCCAGCTCCAGAGCATCGTGAGCTAGCGCGCTTCCGCTTCGAGCAGCATCGCTTGGGCGTGGTCGCGGGCCGCTGCCGCCGCTTCCTCGCCTCCCAGCATGCGCGCGATCTCGTCGACGCGCTCGCGACCGGCGAGGGGTCGCACGGCGACGAACGTGCGTCCACCGCGGACCTCCTTCGCCACTTTCCAGTGATGATCGCCGAGGCTCGCCACTTGCGGCAGATGGGTGACGCTGAGGATCTGGCCGCCGCGCGCCAGGTCGCGCAGCTTGCGGCCCAGCACGACCGCCTCGACGCCGCCGACGCCGGCGTCGATCTCGTCGAACACCAGCGTCGGACCACGGCCCTTGCGGTCGCGGCCGACCAGTTGCAGCGCGAGGTAGACGCGCGACAGCTCGCCACCCGACGCCACCCGTTGCAGCGGCCGCAGCTCCTCGCCGGGGTTGGGCGAGAAGGCGAACGTCACGGCGTCGAGGCCGTGCTCGCCGAACTCGATCGGCCGGCCGTCGAGGACGAGTGGACTGCCTTCGCGCGGCCGACGTTCGAGCTCGATCTCGAGCCGCGCCTTCGGCAACGCGAGCTCGGCGAGCTCGCGGCGGACCCGAGTCCCCAGCGTCTTCGCCCACGCTCGCCGGCGCTCCGAGAGCTCGAGCGCCGCCTCGCGGTACCGCTCGAGCGCGGCCGTGACCTTGGCTTCGAGCTCGCCGCGCTCTTCGACGCCGAGGTCGAGGTCGGCGCGCTCCGCGCGCAGGGACTCGAGGCGAGCCAGCACGTCGGCGCTGGTCGGTCCGTACTTGCGGCACAGACGCTCGACGATCGCCAGTCGGTCCTCGACCTTGGCGAGGCGCGCGGGATCGGCGTCGATGCGCTCGGCGTGGCCGCGCACGGTGCGGGCGAGCTCCTCGGCGCGGATCCGGATCTCCTCGAGCTCCGCGATCCAGGTCGCCGCGTCCGCCTGCCACTCCGCGATCGGCTCGAGACCCGAGGCGGCGGCGGCGAGTCGCTCGGTCGCCGATCCTTCGTCGTCGAGGACGGTCGTGACCAGTCCGCCGAGCGCATGCGCGATCGCTTCGTGGTTGCGCAGCGAGTCGCGCTCGCGACGCAGCTCGTCGTCTTCGCCTTCGCCCACGGCCGCCCGCTCGATCTCGGCGATCTGGAACGCCACCAGCTCGAGGCGCTCGCGCCGCACCTGCTCCCCGCCGTCGACGCGCGTGAGTCGCTCGGCCAGCCGGCGGTGCTCGGCGTGGAGACGCGCCACGCGCGCCTGAAGCTCGAGCGCCTGGTCGCCGCCCTGGCGGTCCACCCACGCGCGCTGGAGCTCTGGCTGCGCCAACCCGAGCTCTTCACGTTGGCCGTGGATGCGCAGCAGCGCTGGCATGACGTCCGCCAGCAATCGGAGGGTCGCGGGCTGATCGTTGACGAAGACGCGGTTGCGGCCGGAGCGGGTGATCTCGCGGCGCACCACCAGCTCGCCGCCGCCGGCCTCGAGGCCGGCTTCCTCCAGAGCGGCGGTGACCGCGTCGTCGGCGCCCTCGAACGTTCCGGTGACGGTGAGCGTCTCGGCGTCGGTGCGGATGAGGTCGGCCGACGCGCGCGCGCCGGTGAGCAGCGCCAGCGAGTCGACCACGATCGACTTGCCGGCTCCGGTCTCGCCGGTCAATACGTTCCAGCCCGGCGAAAACTCGACGCTCGCCTCGGAGAGGACGGCGAGGTTCTTGATGTGGAGATGACCGAGCACGCCGCCCCCCGGCTCAGCGCCCTAGCTCGCTACGACCGATTCCACGTCGTAGAGACGTAATCCTTGTCGTTCTGCGTGCCCCGCTCGAAGCTCAGGAAGTCGTAGTAGCCGCAGCGGACCGCGCCGGGGAACTCGCGGCAGGCGGTCGGCCGCGCCTCGTAGATGGTGCAGCGCCGCGTCTCGCTGTCGAGGAAGCGGCAGACCGTCCCGAAGTGCTCGTCCTTCTTGTGGCGCAGGATGATCTCGCCGGGGTCCTCGCCGCGCTTGGTGAAAGCCCTCTTGGCGGCACGCACGCCGATCCCGAAGTACTTCGCCAGCCGCTGCATGTCCCGAGGCTTCACCTCGATCCGGGTATAGGAGCAGCAGTAGGCCGGGCACTTGCTGCAGTCGTAGAAAACGGGGAGCTTTCGTTTCAAGGTTGTGGTCTCGCTCGTCTCGATCGGGGTCCGCCCGGGGAACGGCCGGCCTCGCACGCCGGAGCGAAGCCGTCGGCGCACGCGCGCGCGACCAGTTGCGGTCCTCCCTCCTGGCTCAGGGTGCGGAGCACCGCTCCGATCTCCGTGCGGTCCGGCGCTATGAGAAGCCTCTTGTACCACGAAACAGCCGTCGCGACTTCGCCCGACCACAGGAGTTGGTCGCCGGCGAAGCGCGCCACCACCTGGCGCACCCGTCCCTGCCTCACCTGCGGCTCGAGCGCGATCGC
>DATAFT010000470.1:0-11112 GCA_036257295.1 Thermoanaerobaculia bacterium | reverse complement strand
CCCTCGACGTCACTCTGGTGGCGCTGTGCGGCTCGATTGCGATGTTCCTGCCCGGCATCGGGTTCCTCGAGTGGAAGCAGGTCGAGCGGAGCACCGGCTGGGACACGCTGATCATGATCGCGGGCGTGAGCTCGATCGGCGTCGCGTCGGTGCAAACCGGGCTCGCGAAGTGGCTGGTCGAAGGCGTGATGAGCGGCCTCGACCAGTGGACGCCGCTGGTGATCGTGGCGGCGATCAGCGTGTTCACCGTGCTGGTCCACCTGGTGCTCCCGATCGGACCGGTGATCAACGCGACGCTCATTCCGCCGATCGCGCTGCTGGCGAACGAGACCGGCCAGAACCCCGTGCTCTACGCGCTGCCGGTCGCCTTCACGGCGTCGTGCGCGTTCCTGTTGCCGCTCGACCCGGTGCCGCTGCTCACCTACACGCGGGGCTACTACCGGATGCTCGACATGTTGAAGCCGGGCGCGATCCTGAGCGCCATCTGGGTGGTCGTGATGACCGTCTTGATGCTGGTGGTGGCGCCCGCGGTCGGGCTGCTGTAACGACCCGCGATCACGCTGGTACCGCGCCGAAACGATAGCCGGCTTCGGCGACGCGCTGCCTCACCCGAGCGCGCGCCTGATCGAGGATGCGCTCGACCTCCGACGAGGAGAGGCCGAGCGCTTCGGCCAGCTCGGACATGCGGAGGCCTTCGGCATGGCGCAACAGGAGAGCACGCCGCCACGTCGCCGGCATCTGCTCGAGCGCGACGGCGACGGCGCCGCGAAGCTCCCTGGCCTCCACGCGATTCTCCGGCGAAGGCGCCTCGAGATCGGGCACCACGTCCTCGAGCTTCAAGTCCTCGTCAGGCTGATAGAAGTAGAGGATCTCCTCGCCCAGTGTGGACACTTCCTCTTCGGGCGGTGTCTCGGGAATGTCCTCTTCGAGGTGTTTCATGTCCTCACGCAACGCCTGCAGTCGCGCCGCCTCGGACTCGATGTGATCGCTGGCGAGTCGGATCAACCAGGCCGGCGACCGGCGCCGCTTGGGATTGCCGACATACGCTCCGTACGCGCGCAGCACGACGGCGTCGACGACGTCGTCAGCCGTGAGCTCGCCGGGCACGAGGTCGCCCGCGCTCTGGCGGTAGTTCAGCTCGTGGCGCACGAAGCGGTAGAGCGTGCGCAGGTGGCGGCGCAAGTGCAAGAAAAACCCGACGCGGGCGACTTCGGGGGACGGCGCTGAGCGCGACGTCCCTTGGTCGCGGGGCGTCTCGTTCGGTCGCTCGGTCATGGAAAGGCTCCTCCTGTTTCGAGGGTAGCAGTCAACTCCACTTCCGCGCATCGCGGCTTCGCTTATCATTCGACTTCGGTCGTGCCTTGCCGGAACGCCGGAGACCGGAGGAACCATGAAGAGTGTCGCCTCGCCGAAACTCGTGCTGGTCGTTTCCTCGGCAATGCTGCTCGCCGCGATCGCCGGCGACCCGGTGGCTGCGGCACCTCCCCCCGCCGCCGAGCAGATCGACGCGGCGATCCAGGCCGCCCCGGCCGAGCGCCGGGACGGCGCCGCGGTGCTCGGATATGACGAGAGCGGCAAGCTGGTGACGCTGCGGCCCGGCAGCAACGACCTGGTCTGCCTCTACGACGATCCGAGCGACGACCGCTGGAGCGTCGCCTGCTACCACAAGGATCTCGAGCCGTTCATGGCGCGCGGGCGCGAGCTCGCGGCGCAGGGGATCAGCGGCAAGGAGCGCACCGACACGCGCTTCAAGGAAGTCGACGACGGCAAGCTCGCGATGCCCAAGGAGCCGCGGACGCTGTACGTCCTCCACGGCAGCGGCTACGACGCCGCGACCAAGACGGTGAACGAGGCCTATCTGCGCTGGGTGATCTACACGCCGTACGCGACGCCGGAGTCGACCGGGCTCTCGACCAAACCCGCCGACAACGCACCGTGGCTGATGGACGAGGGCAAGGCCGGCGCCCACATCATGATCACGCCGCCGCGTCCGAAGAAGCCGTAGAGCGCCGTCTTCGGCACCAGAGTCATCAGCTGACACGGCGTGGTATTCACCACGCCCTGTTAGCGCGGTAGAGAGCGGCGATTCGCCGTCGAGAGGGTCGCCGCCGACCCTCCGATATCCTGAAAGCCGTGAGCGTGCGTCGCATCGGGATCCTCACCGCGGGCGGCGATTGCCCTGGCCTCAACGCGGTCATCCGCGCCGTGGTGCGCAGCGCCGCCGAGCGGTGCTGGGACGTGCTCGGTGTCGAGGACGCCACCCACGGCCTGATCGACCTCGATCACCACCGCCCGCTCGGCAATCACTGGCTGAGCCTCGACGACGTCGAGGACATCCTCAAGCGTGGCGGCACCATCCTCGGCACCTCGAACAAGTCCGATCCCTTCCACTACGTGGTCGAGCGCAACGGCCATCGCGTCGAGATCGACGTCTCCGACCGCGTGATGGAGAACTACCGCGCGTTCGGGCTCGACGGCATGGTCTGGGTGGGTGGCGACGGCAGCATGCGCATCGCCCAGCGCATGGGCGAGAAGGGAATGCAGATCGTCGGCGTGCCCAAGACCATCGACCTCGACCTCGGCGGCACCGACTACTCGTTCGGGTTCGCGACCGCGGTCGACACCATCACCAACGCGGTCGATCGGCTGCAGGACACCGCGGAGAGCCACGACCGGGTGATGATCGTCGAGGTGATGGGACGAAACGCGGGCTTCCTCGCGCTCCACGGCGCGCTCGCCGGCGGCGCCCACATCTGTCTGCTGCCCGAGATCCCTTATCGCATCGAGCCGCTGCTGGCGAAGATCCGCGAGCGCTGCGAGGACGGGCACCCGTTTTCGATCGCCATCGTCGCCGAGGGTGCCGCCCCCGCGGGCGGCGAGCCGTCGTATGCCGGCCCGCGCGAGCCCGGCGCCATGCCCAAGCTGATCGGCGCCGGCGCGCGCCTCGCCGCCGAGCTCGGGCCGCATCTCGATCTCGACATCCGGGTCACCGTGCTCGGCCACGTCCAGCGCGGCGGCTCGCCCAATCAGTTCGATCGCGTTCTCGCCACCCGATTCGGCGTCGCCGCGGTGGAGGCGATCGCGCGCGGCGAGTTCGGGCGCATGGTGTCGCTACGCACGCCGGAGATCGTCACCGTGCCGATCGCCGAAGCAATCGCCCATCCGCGCCGAGTCGACCCCGCGGGCTCGCTGGCGCTGGCGGCGAAGAGCGTCGGGATCGAGTTCGGAGAATGAAATTGGTGACAGGTAACAATTTCGCGGGCGGGGAATCTGTAACCTGTCACCAATTTCCGGAACTAGCGTCGCGTCACCGTCTCGCGACGGCGCGCTCGAGCAGATCGATCGTCTCGTCGACGCCGTAGACGGCGGCGAAGCTCCCCATCCGCGGACCCTGTGGGTGGCCGAGCAGGCACTCGTAGAGCGCCTGGAACCACTCACGCAGGTTGGTGAACCCGACTTCTTTGCCGGCCTCGTAGAACTCGTACTGGATGGTCTCGGGATCGGCCGTCGCCGGCAGCGCGCGCAGCCGCTCGATCAGTCGCGTCATGCCGGCGGCCTCCTGCTCGGTCGGCGTGCGGAACACCTGGTGGGGCGCCACGAAGTCGAGGTAGTAGCGGACCGCGTAGCCGATCAGGCGATCGAGATCGGGATGGTTCTCGGGCGTCGCATCGGGACGATAGCGGCGCACGAAGCCCCACAACCGCTCCTTGTCGGTGACGTGCGCGCCGCTCACCATGTTGAGCAGCACCGAGAACGTCACCGGCACGTCGGGATGCGGCGGCGCGCCGCCGTGGATGTGGAACGCCGGGCTCTCGAGCTGCTTGGCAGGCTCGAGCTGCGGGAACTTGGCGAGCTCGGCGTAGTAGTCGTCCACCGCCCGCGGAATGACGTCGAAATAGAGCCGCTTCGCGCGCCGCGGGCTCTGGTACATGTACCAGGAGAGGCTCTCGGGATTGGCGTAGTCGAGCCACTCCTCGATGGTGAGCCCGTTGCCCTTCGACTTCGAGATCCTCTCGCCCTTCTGATCCAAGAAGAGCTCGTAGGTGAGCGACTCGGGAGGACGGCCGCCGAGGATGCGGCGGATCGCGCTCGAGAGCGTCACCGACTCCATCAGGTCCTTGCCCGACATCTCGTAGTCGACGTCGAGCGCGTGCCAGCGCAGCGCCCAGTCGACCTTCCATTGGCACTTGACCCGGCCGCCGGTGACCTCGACCGTCTGGCGCTCGCCGTCGCCGTCCTCGAAGGTGATGGTGCCGGCCTCGACGTCGTGCGCGAGCACCGGCACCTGCAGCACGATCCCGGTCTTGGGATCGATCGGCAGGAACGGCGAGTAGGTCCGCCGCCGCTCCTCGCCCAGGGTCGGCAGCACCACGTCGCGGATTCGGTCGAGATGGCGCAGCACTTCGAGCAGCGCGGCGTCGAATCGACCGCTGCGGTAGCACTCGGTGGCCGACAGGAACTCGTACTCGAAGCCGAACCGGTCGAGGAACGCGCGCAGCCGCGCGTTGTTGTGCTGGCCGAAGCTGGGGTGGGTGCCGAACGGGTCGGGCACCACGGTGAGTGGCTTGCCGAGGTGCTGCGCCAACAGCTCGCGGTTGGGCACGTTGTCGGGCACCTTGCGCAGGCCGTCCATGTCGTCGGAGAAGCAGACCAGGCGCGCCGGGACGTCCGACAGCATGCGGAACGCGCGCAGGATCATGGTGGTGCGCGCCACCTCGGCGAAGGTGCCGATGTGCGGCAGACCCGAAGGGCCATAGCCGGTCTCGAGCAGCACGTGCCCCTTGGCCGGGACGGCGCCGCCGATGCGGTCGAGGATGCGCCGCGCCTCGACGAACGGCCAGGCGTCGGACTCGCCGGCGAGGGAGCGGACGTCGTTCATCGGAGCGGTTTCTGAAGGTAGTCGCTGCCACGCGGTGAGGGAACCCGTCGGCTGCCCTCACCGCGATCGGACGCTCATGATAGCGCTCACCCGAGCCGGCGCATCGACTTCAGCATCTTCGCCAGCTCCTGCGCTTCGACCAGCGATCCGAACTGACGAACGGTGCCGCGCTGAGCGCGAGCCGCGATGCCGCGGCCGTCGGTGCTCACGTCGGCCAGCGCCTCTTCCTTCCTGATTCTCACGTTGTACATGGCGATCTCCCGGTGGTGATGGGCATCCTTCACCACTCCTATAAGGCGACCGCCGGGGAACGTTACGGAGTCGGTCGCATCGGCTCGTCCATGACGGTGGGCGCGATGAGGTAGCCGCGAGCGAGCTGGTCATAAGCATGTACCTGCTCACGTGACCAGTCCTCATCGCGCCCGAGCTCCGCCGCCAGGATCTCGGCGACGCGCGGCGCCGCTTCGATCGACGCGCGAGCATCGAGCAGCAGCGCGCGCGTGCGGCGCGCCAGCACGTCCTCGACCGTGCGCGCCATCTCCTCGCGCGCGGCCCACACCACCTCCGCGCCGAGATAGGGCAATCGAGGATGGAGCGGGGCGCCGAGTGATCGCGACGAGTGGGCGAGCGACTGGATCGGGCCGGCGTCGGTTCCGTAGAGGGCGAGGCTTCCCCACCGCTCGCTCTCGCCGTCGTAACCGTGCAGCCGCAGACTCTCGGTGGGGCACGGGCGTTCCGGCAACTCGGCGAGAACGGCGGCGTGATCCACGGTGTCCTGCGCCATCTTGCGATAGGTCGTCCACTTGCCCCCGGTGATGGTGACCAGACCCGAATCCGAGACCAGGAGCGTGTGGTCGCGCGAGATCGCCGCCGAGCGCTCCTCCGCCGCGTTTCCCACCAATGGCCGGATGCCCGCGAAGGTCGATAGCACGTCTTCGGGTCGCGGGTCCTCCTTGAGGTATCGCGCGGCGTGCACGAGCAGGAACTCGAGCTCCTGCCGCAGCGGACGCGGCTCGAGCGTGGCCTCGGCGATCGGCGTGTCGGTGGTCCCGACCACCACGCGCTGGTGCCACGGGATCGCGAACAGCACGCGTCCGTCGTCGGTGTGCGGCACCATGATGGCGGCATCGCCGGGGTGGAAGCGCCGATCGAGCACGATGTGCACGCCCTGGCTGGGGCGGATGAGCGGCGCCGCCGCCGCGTCGTCGAACCTACGCAGCGCGTCGGTCCATGGGCCGGTAGCGTTGACCACCACCTTTGCGCGCAGTACGCGATCCCGGCCGGTCTCGACGTCGCGCGCCTCGACGCCGCGCACGAGGCCGTCTTCCTTCACCAGCCCGGTCACGGCCGTGTGATTGAGAACCGCGGCGCCGAGATCGGCCGCCGTCATCGCCAGGCAGATGGCGAGTCGGGCGTCGTCGAACTGGCCGTCGTAGTAGAGGACGCCGCCGCGCAAACCCTCGGCCTCGATCGTGGGCAGCCGCTCGAGCGTCTCGCCCTTGGAGAGGGAGCGCGATGCGCCGAACCCTTCCTTGCCCGCCAGCAGGTCGTACAGGCGCAGACCAATGCCGTAGAACGGCGATTCCCACCAGTCGTAGCTCGGCACCACGAACGGAACGTCGTGGACCAGGTGAGGAGCGTTGCGGCGCAGGATGCCGCGCTCGCGCAGCGCCTCGAGCACCAGCGAGACGTTGCCCTGGCGCAGGTAACGGACGCCGCCGTGGATCAGCTTGGTCGAGCGGCTCGAAGTGCCCTTGGCGAAGTCGCTCTGCTCGAGCAGCAGCGTGCGGTAGCCGCGGGCGGCGGCGTCGACCGCGACACCGAGGCCGGTCGCCCCGCCGCCGACGACGAGGACGTCCCAAGGATCGCGCTCGTCGTCGACGCGGTGGAGAGTCGCGGTGCGGTCCATCGATTGAGGCGGTCGCTCGCCAAGTCGCTCGCCGCGCCGCAGGCCGGCGCGGCGCAGAGCACGAAGCTACCCGCGTGCCCGCAGGGCGGCGCGCATCTCGTCCATCACGCGTTTGACCGAGGGTTCGTCGCGCACGGCGTTCCACCACGCCTGGAGCTTCGGGCGGCTCTCCAGCGGGTTCTTGCCGCCGAGGCCGGGGACGACGCGAACGACGAAGAAAAAGGCCGGCGCCATCGAGCAGTCGGCGAGCGTGAGCTGGCGGTCGATGGCGTACGGCCCTTTGCCCATGAACGCCTCGATGCGATCGAGGCCGGCGTCGATCTCCGCGAAGCAGTGATCGATGGTCGCCTGGTCACGCGGGTTGGGCGGAAACTGGTCGAACAGCGCGACCAGGGACGGCACCACGTAGGAGTCGGTCATCTCGGCGAGCAC
This sequence comes from Thermoanaerobaculia bacterium, assembly GCA_036257295.1. GTDB lineage: Bacteria > Acidobacteriota > Thermoanaerobaculia > Multivoradales > Multivoraceae > DATAFT01. Next base: position 3,892 of record DATAFT010000470.1, on the reverse strand, counting down.
GCGCATGCGCGCGCGCTCGAGGTCGTTCGCCGGCCGCAGCGGTCGCTCCGGAAAGCGGTCCTCCAGGAACTCGCAGATGACCTCGGATTCCGGGATCACCATGCCGTTCACCTCGAGCGCCGGCACCTTTCCGGTCGGATTGATCGCCTTGTAGGCGGCAGTGCCGGTGCCTTCCGGCGGAGCCACGATCTCGACGTCGAGACCCTTGGCGTAGATCTGGATACGGCAGCGCGATGCGAACGGCGACAGATTCGAGTTGTAGAGCTTCATCGTCTCCTCGAGGTGGCGCGCGCTCGCGCGCGGGGACGTGAGACTACCGCGTTCGACCCCTTGCCAGATCGCTCAGGGCGTGGCGGCCAGAGGCTCCCAGAGTTCGACGCCCACCTCGACCGGCTCTCCGGGCGTCCCGATCATGGGATAGAGCGTCCCCGGTACGAGCTCGAGCACGAACTGGTCGAGCGGCTTGCCCAAGGCGCGCGCGGTGTAGCGGAGCGACGCGCCGCCGTCGTTCATGGGGTTCCACCGCGGATCGAGGCACCAGCGGCCGTCGCGATGCTCGAAGCGGAAAAAGGACTGCAGAACCAGTGGACCGGGCGAGCTGGTGTCGTCGAGGCGGCCGTGCACCGCGTCCACCAAAACCTCGTCGCCGAGCTCGCCGAACTTGCCCAGCTCGAGATCGATCGATCGCGGCTCCCAACCCGCCTGGTAGTAGCGCCGCAGGAGGTCTTCCGCCGTCTCCGCCGCGAGGGTCGAAGCGGCGACGCGATGACGCAGTGCGAGAACGGCGACGGCGTCGAACAGCGATCCCGCGAGCAGCTCCTCCTTTGAAGCGTTGAGCGCTCGCTCGCGCAGCATCGCGTAGCGGTCGACCGCGTCGTCGCACAGGAACGAGACCACGCGTTCGACCGTGCCGTCGTAGGGCAGCTGGAGCACTGATTCTCGATAGCTCTGATAGAGCCGCCGTATCTCCTCCTGCTCTCGCGCCGTCTCCGGATCCGGGACTCCTCGACCCAGGACGAGCTGGTCGAGCTGATCGAACTCGTAAGACGCCCGCGGATCCTGCGCGGACACTATCGCCCCCCGATCACAGAGACTCGTGACCAGCTTCTCGCCGGTTCCACGCGTGGAGGCGTAGACGAGATATGTGTTGCCTACGTCGTATCGTCGGCCGCAGGCAGGTCCATCTTTCGCGGTGAAAACGGTGATGGCCTTGCCGGGGAACCCCTTCCACTGCCGCTCGACCTCGAACGTGACCGCTACGAGATAGCCCGGCCCAAATTCCCTGGAAGGGGCGTCGTCAACCCACTCGACCCTGATCGCCCTGCCCAGGAAGATCGCCTCCGATTGCTCGATCGACTGCTCGATGACAGACAACAGCTCACAGCTGCAGGCAGCCGCCGGGGAAGGCGCCAACGAGAAACCCATCGTCAGCAGCGAGACGACGGCGCCCAGGCCTCGCGAATTGACACGGGGCCCGGGGTGAAACCGCGGCATGGCGCCGGCGATGATGGTTCTAGCGGGTCGGGCGGTCGCGCACGGACTGCAACCGAGCGGCGATGTCCTTGAGCAGCGCCTGGTGCAGACGGCGACGATCGACCGCCTCGCGCAGCACCAGCCAGGCTGCCAGCGCGTCGGGTTCGATGCTCTGCGCCCGAAAAACCTTCTCGACTGCAAGGATGATGGCGGGCACCTCGGCCACGCGCCCAACCTCGAAGTAGACCAGCGCAAGATCCAGCGCGGCCCTGGCTGCAGCGATCGGAGTGACGTCGACGAATCCGCGGTAGACCTCATCGAAGGCCTCCTCCGCGAGCCGAAAGTCTCCGACCTCGCGCCCGAGTTTTCCTTCGAGCCAGCGCAGCCGCAGCAGGTTGTAGCGGTCTCCCAGCCTCTCGTAGAGCGGCTTGGCCTTGGCAAGAACCCCGAGCGCCTCGCGTACTCGCCCGCTCTCTTGAAGAAACAAGGCGAGGTTGTGGCGCGCCGCGAGAACGGTGTGTGGATCGCGCTCGCCGTCGACCAGATCGAGTGCCTTGTGGATCAGCTCGATGGCATGGTCGCGATCGCCGGCCAAGGCCGTATACGACGCCAGATCCACCATTGCCTTGCCGAGTCGATCACGATGACCAGCGCGTCGATAGAGCCGCATCGCCCGTTCCTGCAGGCGCACGGCCTGCTCGATGCGTCCCTGGTTCGAGCGAAGCGCCGAAAGCAGCTCGCAGACCCGTGCCTCCTCCAGAGGATCGCCGGTTCCGTCTTCGAGCAGTTTCAAAGCACGCGTCAGACAACGCCCCGCCTCCGTCAAGTCGGAGCGAATACGCAGCGCATTGCCACGCATGGCCCAGGCTCGGGCCCGCAAGTCGTGAATCGCCGCGTCGCCGTAGGTCGCGGGGTCGAGCCGATCCGCCGCTTCGACCCCGAGCTCCGCAAGCTGAAGCGCTCGATCTGCATCGTTGAATCGGTGCCGGTAGCTCTCGTCGACCAAGAGCTCGGCGATTCCCCAGGTGAGAAATCTCCCGCTGTTGCGCACCAGCAGCAGCCGGTGCGGATGCTCCTGTGCTTCGAGCTCGGCGACGCGATTCGGTGCTTCCCGGCGCTCGTAGTCGATCGCTTTCTCGCGCTCGCGAAGGCGCTCGACCAGGTGAGAAGCGAAAGAACCTTCGGCGTGGTCGGTCGAATCGAACTGCTGGTCGCCCTCTTCGAGCGGCACGGCGGTTCCGAACGGCGACAACGGGCCGGTGATCTCACGGCAGACCCGGCAATCCGTCAGCAAATGAGCCAGGATCGACCGCCCCTCCGCGGACGTCACGTTGCCGCTCATGAACCGCTCGAGCGCCCTCCGATCGGGATGCGCTTCACCACAGCAACTACTGGTCACAAGGGCGCTCCTTCACGAAGCCAGTGGCTACCAAGCCGCGAGTCAGCGCTGCCAAGCAACGCTCGAAGATCTTGTAGGCGCCAGAAGGGCGATAGCCGAGCTGCGCTGCCGCCTCCTGGGGATCGCAGTCTCGCGCGTACCGCAACTGGAGGAGCGCCCGACAACGCGGCGGGATGCTCTCGAGCGCCCGGCCGAGATCGCGCTTCACGTCGTCGTTCGCGGTTTGATCCGGCGCTGAGGGCGCGGCCAAGGCTTCCAAGATCGATGCGTCTACCGCCGTGAAAAGGCTCTTGCGTCGGCGCCGCCAATAGAACAAGCATCGCTTTCGGAGCGCGCCCCGAAGCCAGGCCTCAGGATTGTAAATCTCGTCCTGTTTGATCAGGAAGACCAGCAGCGTCTGCTGGAGGATGTCGTCGGCATCCTCGGGGGGCAGCCGGTGGCGTCGAAGGTAGAGGCGGCCGGACCGCTCGAGACGCACCACGGCGTCATCGAACGCACCTCCAACCTCGGGTTTGTGCGAGACGCCCACTCCCCCCTCCTCCGTTCAGTTTGGCGAAACGCTAGCACTCGGATCCCGCCTTGTCGAGACAAGTGCGCCGCCGCCGGTGGTCTGACTGCCGCAGCAACGGCCCGCCCAGGCAATGACCCGGATCGGAAAAGAAACAAGGAAGTTGTCAGATCCCGCCTGACTCGGGTCACTCCTCTCGTACCAGGCCCCGGGATGAGGGTCCCGGAGGGAGGTGATCTCGATGAAAGTACGCACCAGTTTCCAGGCCGGGAACGATCCGATCATCAGGACGAACGGCTAGAACCGACCGAAGGTTTGGTCCACGGCCCGCGCGGCTGGCGCTCGCAGTGCGGGCCAATGGCCTTCTCCTACTACCCTTCTCTTGTAAAACTTGTTCGTAGAGTAGGGAACTTCGCAGTTGCTGGGGCGTATCCTCTGCGCCACCAGCGGGTGTCGACGTGCCTGAGTAAAAGGGGCTCCCCCGGACTCATGGCGCGGGCCCGCTCCTCTAA